>JBAUGC010000430.1:0-5791 GCA_049679485.1 Xanthobacteraceae bacterium | reverse complement strand
GCAAGGATGTTGCCTTCTCGTCTTCGAACTGGATCGGCACCTCGAAATTCGACCCGTTTCGCAGCTCGATACCCAGCCCATGGTCTCCCCTGTGAACGCTTCAAGTTGAGCCTTGCGGCCAGCCCTTGCATCACTCGGGGCCGGAGCGGCTGGCTAGGCCTTACTCCGTGAAGGACTTCCACCTCCTATCCTTTGCCAGCTTGCATGGCGCACTCGCTTGTGGGTCATTCGCGACCGGGCCGAGCCGGTAGCACGTCCGGCCATGTCGGCTAAGCCCCGAAAGCCGACGTTCGATTGCGCCGCAGCGTCCGACGCGACGAGCCAGCAAGCGGCGTACCAAGGAACAGCGGCATCGCTTCATGCTGAGCAACGATTTTTGTACTCATGGAATCCGCGAAAGCGCATTGCTGGAAAGATCAAGCAGGTCGTTCAAAGCGGACGTGGCCTTTTGGCCAAGCGCGCCTTCAACCCGGGCCTGAGCCCGACGCCACAACGGCATCGCCTTGAGAAATTCGCGCTTCCCCTTCTCGGCAATGCGAACGATGCGCAGGCGCCCATCGACTGGATCCGTCAAATCTTTCACCAAACCTCTGGCGGCCAGCGGCTTGAGTATCCGGTTCAGCGTCGTGGGGTCCGCTCCCAGCCGTTCGGACAGCGCTCCGATCGACAGTCCCTCCGAGCGCACGAGATCGACGCCATAAAGATTTGCCAGCACGCCGAACTGGTTGATCGTCAATCCAACGGCCTCGAGGGCACGGTCATAGATGTGGGTGATGTGGCGGCTTGTCCGCCTGACACGCATGCACGTACATCCCATGACCTCTTGAAGGTTCTTGTCCATCCGATGCTTTTCCGTCAGCGAGCTCTTCTCATGGCACGCGGCACGCGATTCGTGTTGTCAGTCGTGCGATTAGACGCCTCCGCGTTTCTTGACAATGACATATAATCTGCATATACAGATATTATAGTCGGTGGCGGTGGAGCGGGCCATGTCAACAATCTCTTCCTTTGACCCGGAACGCCGCGCCGCGCTGCGAATGACCGCTGCAGGGGCGGCCGCCCTTGCGGCGAGCTTTGGCCAGGGCCGCGCGCAGGCGGCAACGCGCACGATCGCAGTTGAACGACTGAGTGTGGTGTCGGCGAAGCCTTTTGAGGCCGTCGTCGCCGCATTTGAATCGTCCATCGGACGTCCCGACGTGAACGCTTTCATGAAAGATCTGAGTGCCACGCAAACCTACGAAGAGATGGAAAAGGTCGTGCAGCAGGCGATCGGGAAATCAGGCATCATGGAGTTCGCCCGCTTCGATCTCGGTTTTATCCTGCGGAAGGAACCGGGTGGCGACGATGCGAAAAGCCTGCGCTTCCTGATCGGCAATCCGCTGATCATGAAGGAGATGGCGAAGCACGTTGCCGATGCCGGTTCCTACACGCCGGTGACCGTTCTCATCGATAAGCGTGCGGATGGCGTCCGTCTGTCTTACGACAAGACGGCAAGCTTCCTGTCGCTATACGGCAACGCTGATGCGCTGCAGGTTGCCCGCGATCTCGACCTCAAAATCGAAAACATCTGCAGAACCGCCGCGGCTTAGGTCGAATTCAATCCGCACCTGATTGGAGGCCACGATGTCGCCGGCAACCATCTTCCAGATACATCTCGTCCTGGGTTACGTCCCTTGGCTGCTTTTCTTCGGCGCGTACGGCCTGCCCTGGCTCAAATCCATGGACCTGGTCGAAGCCCAGCGCGCCATCGCTACTCTGCACAGCTTCCGCTTCTTCGGGCTCGTGTTCGTCGTTCCAGGCGTCGTCGGCTCCAATCTACCTGCAGGCTTTGCCACGTTCGCCGCCTACGGCGATTTCGCTACCGGTATATTGGCCATGCTGGCGCTTCTGACAGTAAGAATACGTTCGGTCTTTTGGCTGTTCGTCGTCGCCTTCAATCTCGTGGGCGCGGTCGACATCATCGTCGACTATTACCACGGTAACCAGGTCGGCCTTCCGGCGCTGGCCGGAGAGTTGGGCGCCGCATACGCGATCCCCATCATTTACGTGCCGCTGCTGATGATCACGCACTGCGTCGCGCTCTATTTGCTGGTGCGTCGACCGCGTCAGATGCACTTAAAAGAGGCCTGATAGGCCCGGTCTTGTTGGGCGCCGACACCGACACGGCCGTTTACCCGCGCCCGATCCCGTCTACCGAGTATGGTTTGCTCGCGGTAAGCGCGTAAGCTATGACGTACCGCGTTGAGGTCGATAGTTTGCCGCCTCACGCATCAAGGACGCCACCATGATCGACCTCTATGCGCTGACCAGCCCAAATGTGCAGAAGATCTACATTATGCTGGAAGAGACGAAATTGCCTTACCAAGAGCATTTCATCGACGTGTGGAAAGGCGACCAGTTCAACCCTGACTTCGTAAAGATCAATCCGAACGGAAAGATTCCCGTGATCGTGGATCACGACGGCCCAGGCGGCAAGCCCTACACGGTCTTCGAGTCCGGCGCGATCCTGATGTATTTGGCGGAAAAAACCGGAAAACTCCTGCCCCGGGACATGACCAAGAAATACGAGGTGCTGCAGTGGCTGATGATTCAGATCTCGGGCGTCGGTCCGATGTTTGGCCAGTTCACCCACTTCAAGCTGTTCGCGCCCGGCGACAAAGACGATTCCTATGCTATGACGCGCTATCAGACCGAAGTGAAACGTCTTTATGAGTTGCTTGAGAACCGGCTCGCCAAGGTACCCTATCTCGGCGGCGACGAGTATACCATCGCCGACATCGCGACCTTTCCTTGGACGCGCAATCACGACACGCAGGGCGTGAAATGGGAGGATAACCCAAACCTCGCCCGCTGGTTCAACGCTATCAACGAACGGCCGGCGGTAAAAGCCGCGCTCGGCAAGATCAATGCTATCAAATCGAACCGCGATACCGCCTCGGACGACCAAAAGGACCGCTTCTTCAATCGCGGCAGTTATGCGAGGGCATAATCTAAGATCACCCCCGCACTGATTTGGTCGCAAGGTTCTTTTTAGCTCTGCTCCGGCCGATGCGGATCGGATGGTCCGTTAAGCTGTCGCTACGCCAAGGACATGCACACCCGGCCGCCGGGTCGCCCGATCGCATAGTGCTCTCGACCTTGCGTCGTCGCGCTCGTGGCTCCGCCGATCACCCGCGATAGTATGGCGGTGGCATCGAATGGCGCTTCGCCGATTTGTTCTCCTCGCGATACCCAGGCGACGAATTGATCCGGCCGGATCAGAACGAGCTTGGCATCATATTTATTTCGTTCATCGGCGCGCGTATCCGTGACGATCTTGAGCGGCATCCTGAGCGCTTCGGCGGCGGTCGCGAACGCCTGTACTTCTTCAGGGCTCGCGTCCAGAGCGAGCAGCACATATTCAGCGCCAAGTTGGTCGAAGATATTGCCGCCGGAGGACAAGCGTTGCGGCGCCAAATGATGTCCCGGTCTCGCCGCGAAGTCATGCGATCCAATCGCGCTGCAGACGCCGCCCACCGGTCCCCACACGATCGGGGAACCTTCATAGTGCGGCTCATAAGCACTGACCTCGCCGCGGGCGCCTAATCGGCGTCCACGCCATGCGTCTTCGAATGCCTCCGGGTCGCGGGCTGGATCGAAGGCGCCCAGGAAATCCCGATCGGTTTGGATGGCCTTTTCAATGAAATCCCGGCCTGTAGAGACGAACACCGGTCGTCGTTCGGCATCGTACGAATCGAGCAGATCGCGGCCTCCCCACCCGTCCAATGCAGCGGCAAGCTTCCAGCCGAGGTTCACTGCGTCCTCGAAACCACTATTGATGCCGTATCCGCCGTAAGGCGGATGACTATGCGCCGCGTCGCCGGCGATGAAGACCCGGCCCTTGCGGTAGGCGTCTGCCACCGCGAAACGCAGGTCCCAGAAGCCAACATGCTCGAATTCGACATCGAATTCCGCCCCGACGGCGGTATGGAGCAATTTCCGAAAATCGAGGTTGTCCTTCGTCGTGCCGCGCGGGACCGGCGCATGGAAAAACCAGCTCGTGCCTAAGTCGACCCGGCCGAAGAATTGCCAATACCCGTTCAGGTCGGGATGAAGCACGTTATAGAACGACTTTCCCGGATATCTCTTGAGCAATTCGTGCAGTCCGTGCGACCGGAACACCAGCAAGACCATGAGACGGTCGTGATCTGACAGACTTTGGCTGATGCCGACGCTTTCTCTAACCAGAGACCCACTGCCGTCACAGCCCACGACGTAGTCGGCGTGGAGCGTTCGCCGCTCTGCGTCCGAGCGCGAGATAATGCCAACCCGCGCTTCAGCCCCGCTCTGCTCTATTTCCTCCGCCGCCCACCCGTACAGGGTCTCGATCGTGGATAGCTCAGCGGCGCGCCGGCGGAGCACCGTCTCCGTAGCGTATTGCGGCAGTCGTTCGTTGTCGGTCAAATAATATGGCCTTACCAATTCGCGCGGCAGCCAATCGTACGAATAGTCGCCGAGCAGTCTCCCATACGCCGTCACACCGCCGATGCCGTATTCAGGGGGAATGGTGCGCGCGACGCGCAGCGCCCGCTCGATGCCCCAAAAATGGAAGTGCTCCATAGTGCGTTGCGTGAGGTTTTGCCCCTTGGGAACGGGCTGCGGATGCAAATATTGCTCCACTACCGCGCAACTAATGTTCCTTCGCCCCAACTCTATTGCCAGCGCCACCCCGACGGGGCCGCCGCCGACAATCACCACTTGCTTGCGAGCAAGGTCTGTTGATACGTCCCTCGCGATCATCATAATGCGTTCATCTTGTTCAACAGCTCATTTCCGTTCGTCACGATCTTGTTGATCACCATTTGAGAGATGAAGCCGGTTCAACGGCCGATTATCAGGGAAGGAAGCGGCCACCGTTTACATGGAGCGTTTGCCCGGTAACGAAGCGGGCACCGGGACCAAGCAGGAAGAGGATCGGGGCGACGATATCGTCGGGCTCGGCGACCCGGCGCATCGGAATAGCGTCACGCATAGCTTGCGCGCGCTCTTTGCCAAACCAATCGTCGAGGTTGGCGCCGACCCGGCCGGATGCGACGCCCTGACCGGTCCCGCCGGCCAGGAAGGGCGTATCAACGAGACCGGGTGCAACGGCATTGACGCGAATATCGGGCGCCAATTCCTTGGCCAGCACTTTCATTAAACCAAGCAATCCGGCCTTCGATGACGTGTAGGCGGCGAAGCCGGCTTCGACATTGATGGCCAAACCCGACGAAATAAAAAGCATCGCTCCACCGGGCCGGCGCAGCAGCGGTGCTACTGCCTTCGCGGTCAAAAAAGCCCCGCGCAGGTTGATGTCGAGGGTGCGATCCCAGTCGTCTTCGGTCGCCGAGAGCATCGGGCCAGGCTTCGACCCAACCCCACTCACATAAACGAAACCGTCGATCGTCCCAGCCGCGCCTCCGATTTGCGCGAAGGCGTCCGCTACTGATTGCGCGTTGCGCACATCGATTGAGCACGACCGCGCTGTTGCTGCAAGCGGCCGCTCCGCCATCGCTTGCGCCGTGTCAAAGCTGAATATCTCTATTCCTACGACAGCAGCGCGCGCAACCAGCGCGGTCCCAATGCCGCCGTTAGCACCGACCACGGCGAGGCGATAACCCGGACGCGGTGCAAGTCTATCAAAGGCGATTGGCTCCGGTCCGCCGGCCGACGAAGGGGCGTCGTTCATTGTTTTCTCCACATGAATTGGCAAACTTGGCTGGAAAATCCGACTGCGATCTTGTGCCTTACTGGTTTTTGCACCGCCCATGCT
>JBAUGC010000429.1:0-5911 GCA_049679485.1 Xanthobacteraceae bacterium | reverse complement strand
GGTGTTGCGAGAGGAGGGCTGAGCGAATCTTTTTTGTTGGTTAGACTGGATAGCTCGGCAAATCGATTGCGTCGCGGACCAACCGTCCCAGCGTCAGGCTGGCGACAAGAGGAACCGCAAAAGCCTTGGTAATCTGGTTTCGCACGAAGAGACCGAATTGCGTTTTTGGCGCGAATGAGCGGGCAAACCGCTCGGCGGCCTTTTGCTTGCGGATCATGAACGGCTGCAGCAACTGTTCATAGCGAAGAAACGCCGTCTGCACCCGGTCCGCAGCCCCCAGCTCGCCCGCGAGTACGTAGGCAGCGATTATGGCGAGCGCGGAGCCCTGCCCCGCCAACAGCGATGGGCAGAACGCGGCGTCGCCGACGAGCGCGACGTGGTCGCGCGACCACGAGTCCATGCGAATCTGACTCACCGAATCAAAATAAAGATCGTCGCAGAAATCGAGTTCGGCCATGATTTGAGGGCATTCCCAGCCGCCGTGGTCAAACTCGGCGTGGAGCCGCGCCCTTTGCGATGAGGTATCGCGCGGATTGATCGGCAGCGGCTTGTCCGCGGCAAACACGAACAGGAACAAAGTGCGCCTCTCTCGCATCGCGAAGCGCGCAACCTGTTTTCCGGGAAATTCATAGCTGACATAGACTTGTTCATCGCGATTTGGGAAGCCGTCGACCTCGAAAGCGGCGACGTAATAACCCAGGTATTTTTCGAACCGGTCTTCCGGACCGAACACCAGCTTGCGAACAGCGGAATGCAGGCCGTCGGCGCCGATCACGAAGTCGAAACGCCGCGATGCGGCGTGTTTGAAATTGACGTCCACGCCGTTATTGTCCTGCGCGATGTGCACGATGCTGTCGCCGAAGATCGTTTCAAACCGGTTCTCGATTCTGCTGTAGATCAACCTCGCCAGGTCGGCGCGCGCGATGCTGACGTAGCGGCCGCGGGTCAGCTCGCGAAAGACGTCAACGCCGAAGCCGCCGATCCTGCGGCCGTTCGCGTCGACGATCCGAAGTTCGCGAACGTCATAACCCTCGGCCCTGAGCTCTGGCATCAAACCCATCTTCTCGGCTATGTCATAGCCGCGGCCCCAAAAATCGATGACATAGCCGCCGGTGCGCGGCCGTGGCGCTTGTTCGACGAGGGTGGGCGTAAATCCGAATTTGCCGAGCCAATAGGCGAGCGTAGCGCCGGCAATGCCGATGCCGGAAATAAGGGCGGTCCGTTCACGCATCGGCGCACCTCGATTGGCCGAAAGCCATTCAAAGCTAAAAGCCGCCGTGGGTGCTGTGAATCTATGACGCCGCGGCGATTTGCTGCAGTTCGATAAGAAACGGACGCTGATACGCGACAATCTTCGCCATCGCGCTCGGCAGGGTGAAGTAGGCGATGCGGTCGACCTCCGGAAAGTGTTGCTTGCGGCCCGATCTCGGCGGCCATTCGATCTCGAATGTGTTGCTGGCGAACGTCGTCAGATCGAAGTCCGCTTCGAACGCCCAGGCGTGCACGGCCTTTCCGCCCTTTTGCATGACCCCAGTGAGCGGAATGAACTCGCCGACGGCGGTGAGGTTCGTCTCTTCGGTAAATTCGCGCTGAGCATTGGCAAGAAGATCGGCGCCTGGTTCGACAAGACCTTTCGGAATGGTCCACGCGCCGTCGTCTTTTTTGGCCCAGAACGGGCCGCCCGGGTGCGCCAGCAGGATCTCGAGCTCGCTGCCGCGCCGAAAAGCCAATAGACCGGCGCTGATGTCCGCCCTGCGACGCATGCGCGCATTTCCTTATAAACTGCGGCTCTCTACCGCAGGACTTGCTAAATAGGCTGTCGTCTGCATGATTTTGTCACGATTGCGCCCACAATGCCGGCCACTTCGCCCGCGCTCTTGAGCGCGTTGTAGAAGGGCCGCTAACCATTTCCTGAACGGGAGCCAACGCCAATGCGATATCAATTTATCGCCGCTCTTGCATTTGCCGCCGTTGCGGCCTCGCTCGCCCCGATTGCCAGGGCCGACGATGCGCCCAAAGACGTCAAGGGCCTTTATTTGATGAGCGACTACCCCGCTGTGACGTTGCGGCCGGGTGAAACCTCTTCGATCAGTCTGAAACTGCGAAATTACGAATTGCCGCCCGAGCGTCTGGCGTTGTCGGTGTCCGGCGTTCCTTCCGGATGGACGGCAACCCTGATGGGCGGCGGTCAGCCCGTTGCCGCGGCAATGCCGGCGACCAATTCGAGCGTGTCGCTCGAACTGCGGCTCGATGTACCGAAGAGTGCTGCGGTCGGCACCCAAACGCTGACGGTCTCTGCAGCCGGCGGTTCAACGAACGTGGAGCTGCCGGTCGCGGTAACGCTCGCCAAGGATCTGCCGGCGAAGCTGACGCTGACGCCGCAGCTCCCCGAGCTACGCGGCACGTCGCGGTCGACCTTCGAGTATCAGCTCGGCATCAAGAACGACAGCGGCAAGAAACTCACCGTCAGTCTGTCTGCCCAGGCGCCGCAGAATTTCGACGCCTCGTTCACCGAGAACTACGGCAGCCAGGAGCTCAACGCGGTGCCGATTGAGGCCGGCCAGACCAAAGACGTGAAGCTCAAAGTGCGGCCGCCGAACACCGCCGCCGCCGGCAGCTATAAAATCATGGCGCGGATCGGCGCCGAGGATGCTACGGCGACCGCCGATCTTACGCTCGACATTACCGGCCAGCCGAGGCTCGATATCAGCGGCCGCGAAGGCCTCGTTTCCACGCGCGCTTCGGCCGGCAAGGAGACGACCGTGCCGGTAGTGATCACCAACACCGGCACGGCGCCGGCCGACGACGTCGAGCTCAGCGGTTCGGCGCCGAGCGGCTGGAAGATCACCTTCGATCCGAAGTCGGTCGAACGCATCGCACCTAATGAGAACAAGGAAGTGCAGGCGCTGATCACGCCGACGGAGAAGGCCATCGCCGGCGACTATGTGACGACGATCCGTGCCTCAGCGCGCGGCGAATCGGCCTCCACCACCTTCCGCGTCACGGTGACGACGTCGACGATGTGGGGCATTGCGGGTGTCGGCATCATCGGCATTGCGCTGCTTGTGATGGTCGGAGCGGTGGCAAGGTTTGGCCGGCGATGAGCGAGGACATTGTCATCGAGGCCAAGGGCCTCACCAAAAACTACGGGCCTGCCGTCGCCGTCGATCACATCTCCTTCACGGTAGGGCGCGGGGAAATTTTCGGATTGCTCGGGCCCAACGGCGCGGGCAAGACGACGACGATTCTGATGCTGCTCGGGTTGACCGACATTTCCGGCGGCGAGGTCCGCGTGCTTGGATTCAACCCGGCGCGCGAGCCGTTGTCGGTGAAGCGTCGCGTCGGTTACCTGCCTGATACGGTCGGCTTCTACGATCATATGACCGCGGCCGACAATCTACGCTACACCGCCCGCCTGATCGGGTTCCGAAAAGACGAGCGCGAGAAGCGAATTGCCGATGCGCTCGCGCGGGTTGGCTTGGCGGAATCCGCTGAAAAGCGCGTCGGCACCTTCTCCCGCGGCATGCGCCAGCGGCTTGGGCTGGCGGAAATCCTGATGAAGGGCGCACAGATCGCTATCCTCGACGAACCAACGACTGGGCTCGACCCACACGCGACCGCGGAGCTGCTTACGATCATTCGCGGCTTCAAAGCGGAGGGCGTTTCGGTCCTGCTGTCCTCGCATCTGCTCGAGCGCGTGCAAAGCATTTGCGACCGGGTCGCGCTGTTTTCCGACGGCCACATCGCGCTGATGGGGACGGTGTCCGATCTCGGCCGTGAGGTTCTAGGCGGGGGCTACGTAGTTGATATCGAGGCTGACGGCGCCGGCCTTGCCGAGCGGCTCGCGCTCATTCCGGGCGTGAGCGGTGTCGAACGCACCGGCATCGGCAAGCTGCGCCTGCATGCCGACCGTGACGTGCGTCCGGAAGCGGCGGTCGAAGTTGTCGCGATGCAAGGCCGTCTCAAATTCCTCGGCGTCCAGGAGCCGAGCCTCGATGCGATCTACACCCGTTATTTCGAGAAAAAACCCGACGCGGAAATGACGACCAAGGAGACCCGTCATGCGGCGTGAGGGCTCGGTCTTTTCGGGCCTCGGCGTGGTCGTGCTCAAGGAGCTTTCGGACCATCTCACCAGCGTGCGCATGCGGGTGCTCGAATGGCTGGTCGTGCTAGTCGCGCTGGCGGCGCTCTACGGCGCCATCCAGCAGATCAAGGAAACGACGGCGGAGGACCCTTTCCTGTTCCTGCGTTTATTCACGACCTCGCGGGAGCCGCTGCCTTCGTTCGTATCCTTCATCTCGTTCCTGGTGCCGCTGATGGCGATCGGCCTCGGTTTTGACGCCGTCAACTCCGAGTACAACCGGCGCACGCTGTCGCGGATTCTGTCCCAGCCGATCTATCGCGACGCCCTGCTGTTCGGAAAATTTCTCGCCGGACTTATGACGCTTGCGATCAGCCTGATCACGCTCTGGCTTTTGGTTGTGGGGCTCGGCCTGCTGCTGATCGGGATCCCGCCGGGCGCTGAGGAGATCGCCCGCAGCTTTCTCTTCCTCCTGGTGACGATCGTCTATGCAGGGGTATGGCTGGCGCTGGCGCTGCTGTTCTCGATTGTGTTCCGGTCGGCCGCCACCGCGGCGCTGGTCACGCTCGGAATCTGGCTGTTCATCACATTCATATGGCCGGTGCTGGCCGGAGCTGCTGCGCAAATCATTGCGCCACCAGATCCGCGTTACATTGCCTTGGGGTTACCGACGCCGGCGACGGCGCTGGCGGAGCAGATATTGGCGCGACTATCGCCGACCACATTGTTTGCCGAAACGGTGGTAGCGCTCCTTGATCCCACGACGCGGTCTCTGGGGCCGATCTATCTCAGCCAGCTTCAAGGCGCGGTGCTGGGCGCTCCGCTGCCGCTCGCCGAGAGCATGCTGATCGCGTGGCCCCAGACGGTCGGCATGATCGCGAGCGCCATTCTGCTGTTCGTCATCGGCTACGTCACGTTCCAGCGTCAGGAAGTGCGCGCGTAGCGGGCAGAAGTCGCCCTCGGCGCGTTGCCTTTTTTCCCAGGCCCGACGTAAAAATCCAACTGCGCGGGGCGCGTTGCGTCGGCGCTCGCCTCATAGTCAAATCAGGCTCGATGAGGAGGATTCGTGACCGCAATAAAATCCAACGTCGACACTGCGTCAGCAGAGTTCCAGGCCAATCAGACGGCCATGCGCGGGTCGGTCGCGGAATTGCAAGAGCGCCGCGCTCAGGCCGCAGAAGGCGGGCCGCTGCGATCCCGCGAGCGTCACCTGTCGCGCGGGAAACTTCTGCCGCGTGACCGGGTAATGACGCTCATCGATGCGGGCTCGCCATTCCTCGAACTGTCGCCGCTCGCCGCCAACGGCATGTACGAGGACGCCATTCACGCTGCCGGGATTATCACCGGCGTCGGGAGCATCGCCGGACGCGAGTGCGTGATCGTCTGCAACGATTCGACGATCAAGGGCGGCACCTATTATCCGATGACCGTCAAGAAGCACCTACGTGCGCAGGAAGTTGCGCGTGAGAACCGGTTACCTTGCATCTATTTGGTCGATTCCGGCGGCGCCAATCTGCCGCAATGGCCGGAGGTCTTTCCCGACCGCGAGCATTTCGGCCGCATCTTCTACAATCAGGCGACGATGTCGGCCTTGGGCCTTGCCCAGGTCGCGGTGGTGATGGGCTCGTGCACCGCGGGCGGCGCCTATGTGCCGGCGATGTCGGACGAGACCATTATCGTGCGCAATCAAGGCACCATTTTTCTCGGCGGCCCGCCGCTGGTGAAGGCGGCGACCGGCGAGGTAGTCTCGGCCGAAGACCTTGGTGGCGCTGACGTACACGCCAAAAAATCCGGCGTCGCCGATTATTACGCCGAGAATGATCGCCATGC
>JBAUGC010000428.1:0-3779 GCA_049679485.1 Xanthobacteraceae bacterium | reverse complement strand
CGGTATTCCGAGCAACCTGAGACCCGTACTACTGAGTGCAAAGATTGTTGCCGGCGAATTCCCGCTCAGCCGTGACGACGTCGGCGAGCGTAGGCAATCCCGCCTCGTTGCCGAGGTGCTGGATTTTGTACGCGGCAGCCGCGCGCCCGAATTGAAAATGTTCCTGCCAAGTTTTTGTTGGTTCGGCGAGGTAAGAATAGATGTACGCGCCGTGGAAGACGTCACCGGCCCCACTCGTATCGAGAACCCGATTGGGCGGGACGGCTAAAGCTGGCAGCGATCGGACCGCGCCCGCCTCGTCGTACCAGATCAGTCCACGCTCTCCGAGCGTCACGCCGCCAATGCTGCAGCCTCTAGTCTTGAGATAGTCGAGCATTGCTGCCGGTGCAAAACCCATCTGCTCGCAGAGGCGTTCAGATACGATCGCAATATCGATAAAGCCAAGGAGCTCGTGGGTGTTTGACCGCAATCCGCCGCCGTCAAGCGACGTAAGTATCCCGGCTTCACGGGCGAGCTTGGCATGATACATCGCCGCATCTGGTTGGTGGCCATCCAAATGCAGCGCCCGGCAGCCGGACAAGTTCAGGCGGGGAAAGGGGTCGAGATAATCGTCGTCGCGACAACGAATGATGGCCCGCTTGCCGTCGTTTGGCATGATAAACGACAGCGACGACGTTCTAACTTTTCGCGGATGGACCGAAATCCCATACTTCGCAGCCATATCCAGGAACATGCGACCGAGCCAGTCGTCGGCGACCGTCGCAAGCAGTTCGGGCAGGTGTCCCAATTTTGCGCAGCAGAACGCGGCCGTGACCGCATTGCCACCGAACGAGACAGCGTAATCCGATGCGACATGCTTCTCGTCTCCGGTCGGTAGCCGATCGGTCAAAAAGGTCAGGTCGATATAGGTTTGCCCGATGAAGAGTGCTTGCATGTCAGCGACTCGCCATCAGGCAGCAAGCGCCCGCATCAGCGCTGCAATCTTTATCGTCGCGAAATTGGAATAGGTATCGGATATCGCGTAAGGCAGGATGATCTGGTCGCTGTGACGCATAGCGCCGCAGGTATAGACAACGTTGGGCACGTAACCTTCGCGTTCGGTGGGCTCGGGCCGAACCAGCGGCTCGCGCGAGCGGGCGAGAACCTTTGACGGATCCTTATTGTCCAGGAGAACCGCCCCGATCGAATATTTCCTGACCGGACCAACTCCGTGTGTCAGCAGCAGCCAGCAGTCATCCAGCTCGACGGGTGAACCACAATTGCCGATCTGAACGAATTCCCAAGGATACTCGGGCTGCAGGATAGAACGGCCACCGTCCCATGTGTAAAGGTCGTCGGAATAGATCAAATAGAGGTTCTCGTTGTCCTGCCGACCGATCATCGCATAGCGACCATCGATTTTCCGAGGAAACAGGGCCATCCCCTTGTTGCGTGCCGCGCTTCCGTTCAGCGGAGTCATCCGGAATGATCGAAAATCCGTCGTTTCGATCAGCTCAGAGCGAATCGCCCTGCCGCTATACGCTGTGTAGGTTGCGTAGAACGTTTTCCGTGCCCCGTCCTTGAACTCGACGAAGCGGGCGTCCTCGATGCCATTTGCCTGAGCATCGGTGATCGGAAAGATCACGCGTTCGCTCAGCTCTTCGTCATCCCGGAATGTCACTTCGATGTCATCGCCATTTGGCGATGGCGTCCGCCTTCGGACCTTTGGCACCGCTGCGAGGCGCGCGGGCGGATCAACGGCGACGCTGCCGTCGGCAGCTATGGTACCGGACCGGAACGTCAGCGACGAAATATGTCCCTCGCCGACGGCGCGCAGACTCAAGATAAAGCGACAGCCGTTTTTTGGCGCACCGGTCTGGTCCGGATGCCGGACGATGCTCGGGTTGAACAGAGCCGACGCTTCAAATGAGTATTCGTTGAGAAAATACGCACCAATCAGGCGGAGTTGCGTCTTGTTCAATTCGGCATGTGGTTCCAGCGCGTCTTCCATTTCTGCGGCGCGCGTCTCAAAAATATCGAGCAGATTGCGATGACGGCCTTCAAAATTGTCAAGCACCTCGCTCAATTGTTGGGCGGCAGTTTCGGGATCGAGCCGAACTACCCTGCCAACGATGTGATTGGCTCGAACCTTGTCGGTGGGATTGAGGTCTCGGGGTTCAGTTGCCGGTTTGAACGGTCTGACGACGACCCTTGCCGGATCCGGCCGCAGATATAAGTTCTGGCGATTGGTGAATCGGAGTTGGGACAATGAGGCTCCCTGGGGCGGTTCGAGGTGGGATTGTGCGACCGGCGCCGTTGCCTACGAGCCTGGATGCAGGTCGCGGTCGGTCCGTCACAGCCATACGCTTGAGCTGGCGAATCTCTACGAGACCAAGGAGATACGATAGCACCGATTCTGCCCCCTTGTTTTCATTGGATCGATCCGGATGAAGCCCATCCGAGCAGCTGCCCGTTTCCGGATCGATCAATGCCGTCTGCAGGTCGTTTTCGCCCAGAAACCATTCGAACGCGCGTAGCGCCTCGATCGGCCACTCTGCGCCGTCATCCGCCCGCCACGCGGCAAGGCAAGCGGAAATTGTTGCTGATGCCTCGACTGGCTGCTGATCGAACGCTTCCGGTTTACGGCGGTGTCTGCCGAAACTCTTGGTGCCAACCGGTCTAAAGTATCCAGACGACGTGGTCTGAAGCGCGTTAAGCCAACGCAGCGACCTGAGCCCAGCGTCGACATAAGGTGCTGTGCGGGTCGTCAGTCCGGTTTGAATCAACGCCTGAGGAAGCCGTGCATTGTCGTATGCGAGCAGGTCTTCAAACCAGACCCAGTCTTTAGTCTCCGTTACAGAAAGCACTGACATCAACCGGTCGGCCAACAGTATCCGCAAACGGTTGGCGAGAACGTCGCCACCGACCAGTGTGCAATAAGCGTCCAACCCCAGGAGCGAGAATGCCCAGGCGCGTGGCGACGAGAACTCCTCGACCACGGGAAGCGCGGTCTTGAACAGCGCTGCAGCCCATCTGCGGCGAGATGGATCAACGTCCTTCCTCGCGCATTCGGCCAATGCCCAAAGCGTCCGGCCATGACTGTCTTCCGAACCCTGTTCTTCCAGCCATCGGCGATCGTAGCTCATAAAATTTCGAAACCGGCGGGTATCCGGGTTCCAGGCATGCTGGATGAATGCTGCAAAGCGTGCGGTGAGTGACTTGGACAATTGCGCTTCACCGAAGTTGGCAAGCGAGCTTGAGAACAGCAAAGCCCGCGCGTTGTCGTCGACGCAGTAGCCATGGGAGCGATCCGGCACTGAATGGACGGCGTGTTGAAGCAAACCGGTACCGTCGCAAAGTGAAAGAAAATGCCCGATCCGAATCTCCGGTATAACGTGCGCGTTTCTCCCGGCGACGATCGCATTGGTCGGAAGCAGTAATCGAGGCCGGGCACTCTCGTTCACAGTCTCGAAGAGGGTATGATAGCGATTGGCGGTTTGCACCCACGTCATCGGTCGGCTTGCCGCATACGCACGCTTGCGCATGGAATAACGACGGGCGTCGTTCGTCAGCAAACCGGAGATCTCGGCGCCCAAGGCTTTGGCATCGCCAAAAGGAACCAGAATGCCGCACCCTTCGCTCAGCAGCTCCTTAGCGTGCCAGTAGGGCGTCGATACAACTGCCTTACCCAATCCAAAACTGTAAGCGAGCGTGCCCGATGTCATCTGGGCTTCATTGAGGTAGGGAGTCACATAGACGTCGCACATTGAAATAAAGTCCAGCAACGTGGCTTGATCCAC
>JBAUGC010000427.1:0-2937 GCA_049679485.1 Xanthobacteraceae bacterium | reverse complement strand
GGCGCGGGCGCTTCGGGTGCTGGCGGCGGCGGGCTCGGTGCGGGCGGCGATATCTTCGTGCAGCAAGGCGGCACGCTCACCATCGACGGCGGCGTGCTGGCGGATGGCTCGGTCGCAGGCGGTACTGGGGCGACCCCCGGCAATCCGGGCTCGTACAACTATGGCACCGGCATTTTCCTGCAAGGCAACGAGACCGTCACTTTTGAGGCGACGGCGAGTCAGCCACTCACCGTCTCAGGCGTCATCGCCGACCAGACCAGCGCCGGAGGAACGGGCGTAAATGCTGGCGCGGGCAAGGTTGATATCTCCGGCACCGGCACAGTCACACTCAATGCCGACAATACTTTTGTCGGTGGCATCGATATCGAGTCCGGCATACTCGACCTGGCTCATACCGGCGCCGCAGGTGCGGGCACGATCAAGTTCGATTCCTCAGACAACGATCGGACTCTTGAATTCTCGCCGAGCTCAGAACCTGGAGTACTGATCGAGAACTTCGGGCCGAACGACGACATCCTTATCACTGGTTTTGCGGCCACCGGCGAAAGCTATTCGGGAGACGCTCTCGATCTGAACGGTATCGGGGGACCCGTTGATCTCGCGCTTACCGGCTCGGGATTGACGTCGGTTTCAGACTTTCGCTTTACCGTCGACGTCACCAACGACACGACGACGATCGAGGCAGCACCGTGTTATTGCCCCGGCACGCTGATCCTCACCGATCGTGGACAAAAGCCCGTCGAGAGTTTGAAGATCGGCGATCGGGTGATGACGATTTCCGGCGTGACGCGGCCGATCAAGTGGATCGGCAAACGAAGTTATGGCGGCCGTTTCGTCATGGGACGTAGGGACATTCTGCCGGTCTGCATCAGGGCCGGCGCGCTCGACGACAATGTACCGCGACGCGACCTCTGGATCTCACCGCACCACGCCATGTATCTCGACGGCGTGCTGATCGAGGCGAAAGATCTCATCAACGGCGTGTCGGTCGTTCAGGCGGAGAGTGTGGACAACGTCGAATATTACCACGTCGAACTCGACAGCCATGACGTGATCATCGCCGAAGGCGCGTTGTCCGAGAGTTTCGTCGACGACAACGGTCGCTTCATGTTCCACAACGCCCATGAATATCTGACCCTTTATCCGCACGCGGCGGTCGGGCTCGCGCAATACTGCGCGCGACGTGTGCAGGACGGCTACGAGGTCGAAGCGGTGCGGCATCAGATCGCGCAACGAGCGGGACTGTGCTCAGGTCATGATGAGCCGCGGATCGGCACGCTGCGCGGCCACGTCGATCTGGTCAGCACGGCGTGCATTACCGGCTGGGCGCAAAATCTGGAGCATCCCGAAGCGCCGGTCTGTCTCAATGTTTTTGTAGGTGGCCGGCTGATTGGCGAGGTCTTGGCCAATCGCTATCGTGAAGATCTCAAACAGGCCGGCGTGGGCAGCGGCCATCATAGTTTCGCGTTCGTACCGCCGGCAGGGCTGGCCTTCACACCCGATGCCGTCGAGCTGCGTCGCTCGCTTGACGGTGCGCGGCTGATGCCAACGGCAAATGCGGTGCAGCAGATGCAGGGTGTGGTGGTCTCGCCGAATGAGCCGGGTCGTGGACGCGCCGTCGCCTAATAACGCTCCCAACAGTTGGTTGCGGCGGCGACTTCCGCAACGGGTCCAATCACGATAAAATGTCGACCGACCGAGTCCAGTATGCGTCATAAGCGGAAATTCCAAAACGCAATAGGAAGCCGTCTTCGTCCCGCTCTTAATTGGATCGATTGGCAGCAAGTTGGTCTTTGGTTTGGCATGCGTCGTTTCTCCCCCGAAAAGGAGAGGATCAAGGCTGAGGTCGCGAGTTGCTCGCGGGCACAGCGATGACCTTCTGCATCAATACGATTTCGGCAGCCCCAAAACCTTCTCGGCGATAAAGCAGAGAATGAGGTGGGGCGTGACCGGCGCGATCCGCGGGATCATGCTTTCGCGCAGATAGCGCTCGACGTGATACTCCTTGGCGTAGCCGTAACCGCCGTGAGTCATGATCGCGGTCTGGCAGGCTTTGAAGCCGGCCTCGGCGGCGAGGTATTTTGCGGCGTTGGCGGCTGGCGCGCAGGGAAGGTTCTGGTCGTATTGCCAGGCGGCCTTGAGCATTGTCAGCTCGGCGGCTTCCAGCTCCATCCAGCATTCGGCGAGCGGATGCTGGATGGCCTGGTTTTGCCCGATCGGCCGGCCGAACACGACGCGCTCTTTTGCATAAGACGTCGCCCGCCGCAGCGCCGCGTGGCCGAGCCCAATCGCTTCGGCGGCGATCAGGATGCGCTCGGGATTCATGCCGTGCAGGATGTATTCGAAGCCGCGGCCTTCCTCGCCGATGCGGTCGTCGAGCGGTACTTCCAGCGCATCGATGAACACCTGATTGGAGTCGACCGCTTTGCGTCCCATCTTGTCGATCACGCGGACTTCGACATGCCGGCGATCGAGCGCGGTGTAGAACAGGCTTAAGCCTTCGGTCGGCTTGCGCACCTGCTCGACCGGCGTGGTGCGGGTGAGGATCAGCATTTTGTCCGCGACCTGGGCGGTCGAGATCCAGATCTTCGCGCCGTTGATGACGTAGCGGTCGCCGCGCCGCTCGGCGCGGGTCTGCAGCTTGCCGGTTTCGAGGCCGGCATTCGGCTCGGTGACGGCGAAGCAGGCCTTCTCCTTGCCGGTGGCGATCGGTGGCAGCATGCGTTTCTTCTGCTCGTCGGTGCCGTAAACCACGACCGGATTGAGGCCGAAGATGTTCATGTGCACGGCGGAAGCGCCGGAAAATCCCGCGCCGGACGCAGCGATCGTCTGCATCATGATCGCGGCTTCGGTGATGCCGAGGCCGGAGCCGCCATAGGCTTCCGGCATGCAGATGCCGAGCCAGCCGTCGGCAGCAAGCGCGCGATGCAGTTCGTC
>JBAUGC010000426.1:0-1537 GCA_049679485.1 Xanthobacteraceae bacterium | reverse complement strand
CAGAACGCCCGGCTCATGGACATGAAGCCGACCGGGAACGGACGCCGGGAGAGCTTCGCCCACGTGCCGATGCCGCGCATGACCAACACCTACATGCTCGCCGGCACCACCGATCCCGATGAGATCATCGCGTCAGTCAAGAACGGCATCTACGCCGTGCATTTCGGCGGCGGCCAGGTGGACATCACGTCAGGCAAATACGTGTTCGAGTGCACCGAGGCCTACCGCATCGACAACGGCAAGCGCGGCGCGCCGATCAAGGGCGCGATGCTCATCGGCAACGGCCCGACCGATCTCAATCGCATCTCCATGGTCGGCAACGACCTCAGCCTCGACGAAGGCGTCGGCACCTGCGGCAAGAACGGCCAGGGTGTGCCCGTCGGCGTCGGCCAACCGACGCTGCGCATGGACCGCATCACAGTCGGCGGGACGGGATAATGCGCTAGCTGCGCGCGTTTGCGCTTGCTCGTTTGAGCTTATGCGCATATGATATGCGCATATAGGAGGCGCTGATGATGAGCGAGCGCCAAGTCAAAAAGCGCGCGGTCAATCTCTTCGTCGACTCTGATCTGCTCGACGAAGCTCGCCAGCTGCGGATCAACATTTCGGAAACGTTGGAGCGCCGCCTGCGAACGATCATCAAGGCGGAACGCGAGAAGCGCTGGCTTGAGGATAACCGCGAGGCCATTGCGTCTATCAATTCGTTTATCGATCGGCACGGTTTGCTGGCCAGCCGGTTGCGCTATCGCGCTTCAGGCGAATGAGACGGCAATTCGACGTCGTCGCAAATCCGGATACGGCCGATATAGCGCATCGGCCTTTTTTGGTCATTTTGCAATCCGATCTGGCGTCGGGACTCCGGTCGAGCGTGGTCGCCCCGCTGGTCGCACGCGAACAATTGTCGGGCGCACAACGACTGAATCCAATTTTCACAATCGATGGCGCAGAGTATTGGCTCGCGACCCACGAGTTGTTCGCCATTGAACAACGCATGCTCAAGGACAGGGTCGCAAGCCTCGCCGATCAGCACGATGCGATCATGGCGGCTCTCGATTTTATTTTCACCGGCGTTTAGTTTTTGAAACTGTACCCCCTTATCTCACCACGATTCGCAGTTTTGCCGCCGCGCTGGCAGTCTGGCGATGGCTTATGCTTGCTCGCGCGCCAGCGTACGCTCAGCTGCGGAAGTGCTTCGACAGTTTGAGCCCCTGCGCCTGATAGTTTGAACCGATCCCGCTCCCGTAAAGCCGATCGGGACGCGCCAGCATCCGTTCGTACACCAGGCGGCCGACGATCTGGCGGTGTTCGAGAATGAACGGCACTTCGCGCGAACGCACTTCCAGCACGGCGCGCGAACCGAGCCCGCCGGCGCCGGCATAACCAAAGCCGGGGTCGAAGAAGCCGGCATAATGCACGCGGAATTCGCCGACCAGCGGATCGAACGGCACCATTTCGGCGGCATAGTCCGGCGGCACCTGAACCGCTTCGGTCGAAGCCAGGATGTAAAACTCATCGGGATCGAGGATCAGGCTTCGGT
>JBAUGC010000425.1:0-1846 GCA_049679485.1 Xanthobacteraceae bacterium | reverse complement strand
ACGCGCTGGGGAACGCTCGACGACATCGCGATGGAAGCCGAGGCCCGCAAAGTCATTGGCCGCCTCAACCCGCATTTCCAGCGCTTCAAGGATCCGGTCAAAGCGCTGTCCGGCGGGCAGCGCCAGTCGGTGGCGATCGCGCGCGCTATTCTGTTCAACGCGCAAATTCTGATCATGGACGAACCGACCGCGGCGCTCGGACCGCGGGAAACAGCCCAGGTCGCCGATCTCGTCCGCAAGCTCAAAGCCGACGGCCTCGGGATTTTCCTGATCAGCCACGACATCCATGACGTGTTCGATCTCGCAGACCGCATTTGCGTGATGAAGAATGGCTGTGTCGTCGGCACGGCGCGCGTCGCCGACGTGACCAAGGATGAAGTTCTCGGCATGATCATCCTCGGCAAGTGCCCACCGGCAGCGACTCCCGGGCCAGGCGCTGTTCGATAGTGCCGGCGAAACGGGCTTAATCGCGATCACGGCTCGTTGGGCCCCGATCTCCGCAATCAGCTAGAATCGTCACGAGGCTCTGATTCGAGACAGCCGTTTTTTTAAGGCTACCGAAGCCTTTCGTTCGGTTTCTGCGCGTAATCCATTCGGTGCGATATCCCGCGTGCGGCGTTCGTGCGAGCCAGCCACGCGGCAATTTGATGAACAAGCCGACAGCGCAAACTGAAAATCACAGCTCTCTTCGAGCACTCAGCACGCCAGCAAAATTTGCTCGGACGGCGACTATTGCGCTGTCTGCGACTATTGCTACCAGCGTTGCGGCGCCGACGACCCAAGCCCAGGAAGCGCCAGGTTCGGCGCTGAGCGCTTCACCTATTGTGGTCAAAGCGCCTGCAGCGACAGACACCCCCGCGGCGGCACCGCCCGCAAGCACGCCGCCAGCATCCACATTCGACGCCAAGTTCGGCGTTGCCGGCACCACTGACTACAATTACCGCGGCTATACGCTTTCCGATCACCTGCCGAGCGCCTCGGCCAATGTCGAAGCCACCTACAATATTTTGTTCGCCAGCGTGAATACGGCATCGGTGCAGATGCCGAACCTCTCGCATTTTCAGATGACCGATACCGTTGGTATCCGGCCGGCAATCGGAGCGGTCACGGTTGAGACCGGCGTTGCCTACTACAGCTATCCGGGCGGCTCGAACGATCCGGGCTATGCGGAGCTTTACGTATCGCCCACATACGCCGTCACGCCCAAACTTGCTGTCGCGCTGAATGCCTATTACGCGCCGGATTATTATCGCATGGGGATCTGGGAGAACTACGACTCGATCACCGCCAAATATGACATCGGCTGGGGCCTGTCGTTCTCTGCTGAGCTCGGCCACCAAATTTTCGGTTCGACGAGGGCGACGGCAACGTCTCCCGGCGTTGCGCTGCCGGATTACACTTACGGCAATGCCGGATTTTCCTACACCTTCAAATCGCTCACCTTCGATCTGCGCTACCACGCGACCACACTATCGCGACAAAGCTGCTTCCTGATAACGGGAACCGGATCGGCGAGCGGTGGATCGAACGGCTGCGATCCGGCCGTCATCGCGACATTATCGTGGAGCGCAGGCCTGTCCGAGGTGAAATCAGCGCTGGCCGGCTTCAAATAAGCCACTCTCCGCTCATTTGCATTCACGATCTTGCCAGCACGCCGCCGCAGAGCGGGCGCGGCGCGCCGGTCGTGCCGGGCAAGGTGATCGGCAGGCCGTGCAGACTGCGCACCGCCAGGTAGGCGAAGGCTTGTGCCTCGAGCGAGTCGATCGACCAGCCGGCGTCATGCGCGGTTTCGACCCGCGCCGGCGCGACGCGCTCGGCGAGCATGCGCAGCAGCGTCGGGTTGCGC
>JBAUGC010000424.1:0-4336 GCA_049679485.1 Xanthobacteraceae bacterium | reverse complement strand
CTTTCAACCCGTTGCGGCAGCTTCGCCAACTCGTCGGCGGGCCCGCTGCCGGCCCCTGGAATCGAAGGCTTATCGTTCATTGTTCCAACATATGCGTTTAGGGGTTGGCTTGCATGCGGGCAAGCGTCACATCGTAAAACGTCCCAGCGCTGCGGGTCGCCGGATTAGGCCGGGACCCTTATTGCCGCCGGACATCGGAGGCCGAGTCTCAATACCGCCGCATTCCACACATCTGTGACCGGCTCACAGCACAAATCTCGGCGTTTTAATAAGGAACAAAATCATGGTTCGTAGTCTTTGCCTCGCCTCAGCCTTGTTTTTTCTCTCCACGGCCGGCTGGGCGGATAATGGCCAATCGCCGCAAAACGAAAATTCGGCTGAGGCACGAGCCTGTCACGGTGACGCGCACCGATTCTGTCGGGAAGCCATAGGCGACGAATTTCGCATAGCATCTTGCCTGATCGAGCATCGCGAGAAGATCAGCCGCGCTTGCCGGGCGATGCTGGAAAGCCACGGCATGTGAGGCGTCATTCGGCGGCTTTGAGCAGCGCCGGCGATCCGGTGTTGAACTGTTCGAGCAAAGCCGCTTCGTCCGCCTTGGCGGCGGCGAGATGGCGCTGTTTGACGTGGCCGAAGCCGCGGATTTTTTCCGGAATCGCGGCAAGACCGACGGCAAGGTGGTGATTGTCCGGCGTCAGCGCGGCAAGCACGTGATCGAGCATCGCTTCATAATCTTCGATCAGCTTGCGCTCGGTGCGGCGCTCGGCCGAACGGCCGAACGGATCGAACGCCGTGCCGCGCAGGAATTTGAGCTTCGCCAGTAACCGGAACGCCGGCATCAGCCAAGGACCGAAGCTCATTTTACGCGGCAGGCCGGTAGTCTTGTCGCGGCGGGCAAGGAGCGGCGGCGCGAGATGAAATTCAAGCCGCAGTTTGCCGCCTGAAAATGAGCTTTCGACCTGGCGGAGAAACGAGCCGTCGGTGTAGAGCCGCGCTACTTCGTACTCGTCCTTGTAGGCCATCAGCTTGAACAGATAACGGGCGACCGCGTCGCCAAGCCCGTCTTTGCCGGGGGCGCGCGCAGCCTCCGCCGCCTTCGCCTTCTCTACCAAATTGCGATAGCGCGCCGCATAGGCGGCATCCTGATAATCAGTGAGGAACTTCACCCGCCGCTCGACGGTCTCGGCGAAGGACTCCGACAGATGCTGCGCATCGCTCGTCGCCGCGGCTGCAGGCTGGGCCAGCTTTTCGACGGCCGCGCGATCGACCGCCATACGGCGTCCCCAGTGGAACGCCGCCTGGTTCATCGCGACCGCCTCGCCGTTGAGCTCGATCGCCTTCTCGATGGCGGCAGCCGACAGCGGGATGGCGCCGATCTGGTAGGCATAGCCGACCATGAACATGTTGGCGCCGAGCGATTGCCCGAACAAGGCGGTCGCGATCCGCGAGGCGTCGATGAAATGCGTTTTGTCGCGCCCGGCATCGGCGGTGATGGCCCGCTTCAGCCGTTCGGTCGGCAGTGAGAAGTCTGCATTGCGGGTGAATTCGCCCGGCAGAAATTCAGCGGTGTTGACCACCATCTCGGTCGCGTCATGCTTGACCGCGGCCAGGATCTTGCGCGTGCCCGCAACCACGATGTCGCCGCCAAGCACCAGATCGGCGCGGCCGGCTGCAACCCGGATCGCGTGAATGTCGTCCGGCTTTTCGGCGAAGCGGATGTAGCTGAACACCGCGCCGCCCTTTTGCGCCAGCCCGGCCATGTCGAGCACGCCGACGCCTCGACCTTCGAGATGCGCGGCCATGCCCAGGATGCCGCCGATGGTGACAATCCCGGTGCCGCCAACGCCAGTGACGATGATGTTATAGGTCTGAGGGATCGCCGGCAGTTTCGGGTCCGGCAGGATCGGCATGTCATGATCGCGAGCGACGCCGGTGCCCTTTTTCAGCTGCGCGCCATGCACGGTAACAAAGGAGGGGCAGAAGCCCTTAACGCAAGAAAAGTCCTTGTTGCAGCTTGACTGATCGATAGTACGTTTGCGGCCCCTTTCGGTTTCGAGCGGCTGCTCTGAGACGCAGTTCGACTTCACGCCGCAATCGCCGCAGCCTTCGCACACCAGCTCGTTGATGATGACGCGCTTGTCGGGATCGGGAAACGTGTGGCGCTTGCGCCGCCGGCGCTTTTCCGCGGCGCAAGTCTGATCGTAAATCATGACCGTGACGCCGGGAATTTCGGCAAGCGATGTCTGCACCTCCATCAGGTCGTCGCGATGATGGACGGTCAGACCAGCTGGCCACGAGGTATCCGGCGGATATTTGTCGGGCTCATCGGTGACGACCACCACGCGCTTGGCGCCTTCGGCGGCGACCTGGCGCGCGACCTGCGGCACCGTGAGCCCGCCATCGTTGGCCTGCCCGCCGGTCATCGCCACGGCATCATTGAACAGGATCTTGTAGGTGATGTTGGTGTTCGACGCGATCGCGGCGCGGATCGCCATGTAACCCGAATGATTGTAGGTGCCGTCGCCGAGATTCTGGAAAACGTGATTGCGCGTGGAGAACGGCGCTTCGCCGACCCAGCTGGCGCCCTCGCCGCCCATTTGCGTGTAGCCCAGCGTCGAGCGGTCCATCCACTGCGCCATGAAATGGCAGCCGATGCCGGCATAGGCGCGCATGCCTTCCGGCACCACGGTCGATGAATTGTGCGGGCAGCCGGAACAGAAATAGGGAATGCGCTGGGCAATGTCGCGCGTTTCCGCCGCGATGCGCTGGAGTTCCTTCAGGCGGGCAACGCGTTGCGCCACGTTGTCGTTGCGATGATATTTGAGGATACGCTCGCCGATACAGATCGCGACATCGTTGGAGTCGAGCGCGCCTTTGACCGGAAACAGCCAATTGCCCTGTTCGTCGCGCTTGCCGATGCAGACCGGCTGATTGGCGGTGCCGTAAAGTTCCTCGCGCACCTGGACTTCGATCAGCGAACGCTTCTCCTCGACGACAATGATCAGATCGAGACCGGCGGCGAACTCGGCAAGCTCGCGCCGGCTGATCGGCCACGGGCACCCCACCTTGTAAAGCCGGATGCCAAGCTCGTTGCATTTGATCTCGTCAATGCCGAGTTCGTCGAATGCCTGGCGGACGTCGAGATAGCTCTTGCCGGTGGTGATAATGCCGATCTTTGGATCGCGCCCGCCCGAGGTTATGGTGTGGTTGATCTTGTTGGCGCGCAGAAATGCCAGCATCGCGTCGCGCTTGTAATCGTGCAGCCGCGCTTCCTGGGCGAGGATCGGATCGTTGAGGCGGATGTTGAGGCCGCCTTGCGGCATAACGAAATCAGTCGGAGTAACGATGTTGACCCGATCGAAGCTCGCATCGATCGCGGCCGTCGATTCGATCGTCTCATGCATGGTCTTCAGCGCCACCCAGGAGCCGGTGAAGCGCGACATCGCCCAGCCGTAGAGGCCGTAGTCGAGAACCTCCTGCACGCCGGCCGGGTTCAGGATCGGGATCATCACGTCGATAAAGTGGTATTCGGACTGGTGCGCGGTGGTGGAAGATTCCGCGGTGTGGTCGTCCCCCATCAGCGCCAGCACGCCGCCATTCTTCGCGGTGCCGGCGAGATTGGCGTGACGGAAAACGTCGCCGGTCCGATCGACGCCGGGACCTTTGCCGTACCACATACCAAATACGCCATCGAACTTGCCCTCACCGCGCAGTTCCGCCTGCTGCGTGCCCCAGATTGCGGTCGCGGCGAGATCCTCGTTGATACCGCCCTGAAAGCGAATGTCGCTTTGGCGCAGGAACGATTCGGCGCGCTGAAACTGGCCATCGAGCCCGCCCAGCGGCGAACCCCGATAGCCGGTGACGTAGCCCGCGGTGTTGAGCCCGTTGCGCCGGTCCAGCTCTTTCTGCATCAGGCATAGGCGTACCAGCGCCTGGAAGCCGGTGACGAAGACATGGTGATGGCCGAGGTCGTATTTGTCGTTGAGCTTGACGTCGCGCAGCGCCATCGGGGGTGGCCTTCAACTGTGACGAGCCAGTTTGCCCCGACGGCCTCGATTCTGCCAGAGGGCGCACTATTGCAATTATATAGAGCTAGTACGGCGGATTTGAAGTTCCCGCCATCCTTACCGCAAGCTCGCGTAGGAACTTCAAATCCAAACCAGCACTAACGGCCCTGCGCGCCCTACTCCACCGCTTCGAACCGATAGTAGTTCGCGAACCGTAGCAGCGGCTCGTCGGCGAGCACGAACAATTGCGCGTCGGAGGTCGCTTGGTGGCTGATAGCATGCCAACCCGGGGCGACGAAAGTGTCGCCGCGCTGCCAGAAGAAGCGCTT
>JBAUGC010000423.1:0-7441 GCA_049679485.1 Xanthobacteraceae bacterium | reverse complement strand
GCTTCACACAAACATCCGATTGATCGCGGCGCGCGAGCTTGGCATTCCGCCGGAGCAAATCCGCGTCATGAACACGAGCACGGACAAAGTGCCGAACACCTCGGCGACGGCGGCATCCTCCGGCACTGATCTGAACGGTATGGCGGTGCAAAAGGCGGCGCGCGAAATCAAAGCGCGCCTGACCCGCTTTGCCAGCGAGACCTGGAATGTCTCCGAGGATCTTATCTCGTACCGCGACGATCGCGTGTTCATCGGCAACGAGAGCATTCCGTTCGGTGAGCTGACCAAGAAGGCGCATGCCGGCCGGGTACATTTGTCGGCCGCAGGCTTTTACAAGACGCCGAAGCTGCATTGGGATCGCGACAAGGGCAGAGGCCGGCCGTTCTTTTATTTTGCCTATGGCGCGGCCTGCAGCGAAGTCGCGATCGACATTCTGACCGGCGAGATGAACGTACGGCGGGTCGATGTGCTTCACGATGTCGGCCGCTCGATCAATCCCGCCATCGATATCGGCCAGATCGAAGGCGGCTTCGTGCAGGGGATGGGCTGGCTGACGACCGAGGAACTGGTCTACGACGAGCAGGGCCGCCTGCTTACGCATGCGCCCTCGACCTACAAAATTCCGGTTGCCGGCGATGTGCCGGCGGATTTCCGCGTGGCGCTGCTCGATGGCAGCAACCGCGAAGACACCATCTATCGCTCGAAAGCCGTGGGTGAGCCGCCCCTGATGCTGGCGATTTCCGTATTCGCCGCCATCGCCGATGCGATACACTCGGTACGCCCGGGCAACGGCGCCGCGTTGGATGCGCCGGCAACCCCTGAAGCGATCCTCAAGGCGGTCGGCCCGGTCGATGCAGTGTCACTGCTGGCGCCGCTCGCTCAAGCGCGCGGCGCGTGAACTGGACGTGAGATGGCTAAGGTTTGGGCCCGGATCCGGGAAACCATTGAGCGGCAGGGTGCCGCCGGCCTGATCAGCGTAATCGGCGCCGCCGGATCGGTGCCGCGTGAGGCCGGCGCCCGCGTCGTGCTGCAACCGGATGGCGGCTTCTTTGGCTCCATCGGCGGCGGCCGCCTGGAATATGAGGCGATTGCCGCGGCGCGCGCCGTGCTGGCCGCGGGGCGCGGCAAGGCGCAATTCCGCGATTGGCCGTTGGGCCCCAATCTCGGCCAGTGCTGCGGCGGCAGGGTCAAAACGCTCACCGAAACCTTTGACAGAAGCGATCTCGTGACGGTGCACCGCTTCGAGCAAGCGGAAAAAGCCGGGGCGTTCGACGCCATGAGCCGCGTCGCGGAAAACGGGCGGATCGTGCGCACGTTCGCGCCGCACGAAGCGGCCGGCGAACGCGCCGCGACGGCGATGCGCTTCGAGAAAACGTCGTTTCATGAAAGCTTCGGCGAGATGACAACGCCGGTGCTGCTGTTCGGCGCCGGTCATGTCGGCCGGGCGGTTGTGCTGGCGCTGGCGCCGCTGCCGTTCGCCGTGCGCTGGATCGACAGCCGGCCGGACCAGTTTCCGCAATATGTCCCCCAGAATGTCGTCACAATGCGCACCGACGCCGTCGCCTGCGAACTGGAAGAGGCGCCACGCGACGCCATGGTCATTGTCATGACCCATTCGCACCCGATCGATTTCGACATCACGGCCGCGGCGCTGCAGCGGGATGCATTCGAATATGTCGGCCTGATCGGCTCGGATACCAAGCGGTCGCGGTTCGTGAACTGGGCCCGGCAGATGGGCGTGACAAGTAGCCAGATCGGCCGCCTGGTTTGTCCGGTTGGCGTTGCCGAGATCAAAGGCAAGGAGCCCGCCGTTATTGCCGCCGGGCTCGCTGCTCAGCTCCTTATTGCGCGGGAACGAGCGTCCGTGCCGCAGCCGAGCCCGGCAATTCAGCCGGCATGAGCGCGCCGCCCGCGCCAGCGTCGACTTGCGTGTCGAACCCGACCTGCTCCCACGCCGCCAAGTCTTTCAGCAATTGCTCGGCGTGCGCGCGCACCGAGTTGACGGCATCGGCGCCGAGCTGAAGGCGAAGCGGCGTGGTTTCGGCGGCGAGCGCTAGCTCGATGGCGCGGGCGGCCTTGTACGGGTCGCCATCCTGGGTGCCGTCCATGCCGTGAGCGAAATCGCGCATGCCGCCGATGATGGTCTGATAGGCGTCCATCACCGGCATGTGCTTGAGCGCATCGGCGGCGAAGCTGGTGCGGAATGCGCCCGGCTCGACGATCAACACCTTGATGCCGAACGGCGCGACTTCGTGCGCCAGCGATTCCGACATGCCTTCGAGGGCGAATTTCGATGCCGAATAGGCCCCGAAGCCGCCGAACGACAGCTGGCCGCCGAGGCTCGAAATGTTGACGATCGCGCCGCTCTTCTGCCGCCGCAGCTGTGGCAGCGTAGCCTTGGTGACGGCGAGCGCGCCGAAGAAATTGGTTTCCATCTGGGCGCGAAATTCGGCATCGGGAGTTTCCTCGACTGCGCCGATGATGCCGTAGCCGGCATTGTTGATGACGACGTCGACGCGGCCGAAGCGGCAAACCGCGGCCGTGACCGCCTGCTCAGCATCGCCGGGGATGGTCACATCGAGCTTGTGTACGAGGATACGGTCCGGAGCCTGCGCGGCGAGCGCGTCAAGCTTGCGGACAGATCGGGCGGTGGCGACGACGTTGTAGCCGCGATCGAGCGCATAGCGCGCGAACGCCATGCCGAAGCCGGATGAGGCGCCGGTGATGAACCAGGTCGGAGTAATGGTGGTCATGATCTGCTCCTGCCGTTTTGGTTTGCCGTTCAGGGCGGCACGCAACGGAGGATGCGGCGAAACTCGCAAAACGATAACGCGGTTTAAATCGCATACATTATGCGATATCATGCATGAATGGACCGCGACCTCCTGGGCCATCTCCCGGTCGTCATCTGTGTGGCGCGCCACCGCGGCTTTGCAGCGGCGGCGGCCGAACTGGGCATGAGCCCTTCGGCCGTGAGCCACGCGGTGCGGACGGTGGAAGACCGGATCGGCGAGCCGCTGTTCGCACGAACCACGCGCAGCGTTTCATTGACGGAATCCGGCGCCCGGTTGTTAGCCGGTGTGGCAACCGCGCTCGACGATATCGGCAAAGCCGTCGAAGGTCTCGGCGCGAACCGCGGTGAAGTCACCGGCCTGCTGCGGATCAATGCGCCGCGCATCGCGGTCGACATGGCGCTGACGCCGATCCTGGCGAAGCTCGCCTGGCAGCATCCGCGGCTGACGGTCGAGGTGCACGCCAACGATGCTTTCGTCGATATCGTGGCGCAGGGTTTCGACGCTGGCGTCCGCCTGGGCGAGGCGGTGCATCAGGATATGATCGCGGTGCGGCTGACCCGGCCGTTCAAGGCGATTTTGGTGGCGTCGAAGGACTACATCGTGGCAAGAGGCGCGCCGAAGACGATCGGCGATCTGCACGACCACAATTGCATCGGCTTCAGGTTGACCGGTTCCGGCGGAGTCTATGATTGGGAGCTGAATGACGACGGCAAGCTTGTGGAGGTTCGAACTTCCGGCACGGCGCTTGTGACCGACGCCAGCCACGCTCGCGATCTCGCGCTTGCCGGCATCGGTATCGCCTACATTTTCGAGCCGCTGGTCCGCCGCCACATCCGCGAAGGCCGGCTCAAATGGATTTTGCCGCAGACCGCCGTCGAGGAGGACGGGCTGTACCTCTACTATCCGCGCCGGGCATCGCTGGCGCCGAAGCTTCGCGCCTTCATTGAGGCGGCCAAGGCAGCGCTGGCGCGTTGATCTGACTGCTCATGGCGCTTAGACTCAATAAGACATGGCCGAACTCAACGCAGCGCTGGTGAAGAAGCGCGCCAAGGAACTGGGCGCCGATCTCGTCGGCGTTGCCAGTGCGGCAACGCTGAACGCCTTCCCGCCGGACCCACGCTGGCCGCAGACGCCCGAGCGCATTTCGCCGTACTGCAAAAGCGTGATCGTGCTGGCTCAGCGCATTCCGGCCGGTGCGTTCCGCTGCAAGAGCAATGTCCCGGTGCAGTACATCGACATGCTGGTGCTGCGGAAAATGGACAAGGTCGCCTATCGGCTCGCCGAGAAGCTGGAAGATTCCGGCCATCCGAGTTTTGTCACCGCGGCGCAGGAGACCGACTGGAACCTCAAGCGCGCCAGCTACGGGCGGCTGTCGACGCGGCACCTCGGCGTTGAAGCCGGCCTCGGCACGCTCGGCCTTGAAGTCAATATCCTGACGCCGGAATTCGGGCCGCGGGTTTATCTCACCGGTATTCTCACCGAGCTTGAACTTGAACCGGACCACCCGCTCACCGAGCAGGTCTGCATCGGCGAATCGTGCAGCCGCTGCCTGCACGCCTGTCCTGTCGATGCGGTGCTGCATTTCGGCATCGACAAGCGCGCTTGCGCCACTGAGGCGCAGGAGTTCGGATTTTCCACCATCCTGCAATTCTTCGAGCGCTTCATCGACGCGCCGCTGCCGGCGAAGGAGCAAATGGCGAGCTCGCGCGACGTTTACGGTTTCTGGCAAGGCTTGCTGCGGGTCGTCGGCTCGTTCGGCGACTGCCCGCGCTGTCTTGCGGTCTGCCCGGTTGGCAATGACTATCATGCGCATCTCGCCGATGTGCAGAAGATGATTCCGGAAAGGACGCCGGAGAAAGTCGCGCTCGGCAAACGCTATCGCGACAATCGCCTGCAAGGCGCCGACGTTCCCGGCCTCAACGACTGGAACAAACGCTGGGTAGGGCCGGACGGTTATCAGGGCATGGTGGCGCGGCAGTTGCAGGAATTCAAAAAACTGCAGCAAGAGCGCAAGCAGGCGGCTTTGGCCACGACGGACGAGAACGGCCGGCAATAAAGATGGTTTCGGCGTTCAAGCAGCCGCTCACCGCGGACGACATCAAAGCCAAGGCCCGTTCGTTTGGCGCCGATCTGGTCGGCATTGCCGACGGCGCCAATCTGGAACGCCATCCCCCCGACCCGAACAATCCGCGCCGGCCGTCCGACATCACCGAGTTGGACGGCGGCCGCGTCATTGTGCTGGCCAAGCGCGTAAGTCGCGGCGCCGCCCGCATCGCCGGCTGGAACGATCGCCACAAATATTACAACGACGAACTGGCGCTCAGCCGGCTCGAGGAGGCATCGCTCGAACTTGTCTACTGGCTCGAAGACAACGGCTATCCGGCGATTATCGTACCGCCGACGCACGTCGATCCCTGGACTTACGACGGCAATCCTGAGCGTCATCTGACAACGATGCTGTCGCTGCCGCACGCCGCTGTTGAAGCGGGTTTGGGTACGCTCGGTCTTAATTTGCAACTGCTCACGCCCGAATTCGGCCCGCGCGTGCTGCTCACCGCCGTGCTCTGCTCCGTCGATGTGGCCTGCGACACCAAAATGGAAACCGCGCTTTGCCTTGGGCCGAGCTGCGGGCGGTGTCTGAAAACCTGCCCGGCCGACGCCGTCGGACACTGGGAGCGCGACTGGCCGGCCTGCGACCGCTTCCGCTCGCCGCACGGCTTTGCCCAACTGAGCGAACATGTGACGCGGATCATCGCCGAGCCGGACGCCGCGCGGCAAAAGGACCTCGTTCGCTCCGAGAAAAGCTTCGATCTCTGGCAAAGCATTCTGCGCGGCGCGGGCGTTATCACCGGCTGCCGGCGCTGCGCCGATGTCTGTCCGGTCGGCGCCGACTATGCCGCGATGCTGAGCGACGCGCTCGAGACGATCCCCGAAAATACTCCGGAGAAGGAAGCGCGGGCCGCGGCGATGGCGGCGGAGGAAAAGGCCGGGCGGTTGCCGGACGCGTATGCCGATCAGCGCCGCTGGATCGGCGCCTTGCCGCCCCGCGAGTCCTGAGCACATGACGCCGCTTGCCGAGCTGCCGAAATCGCGGGCTGCGATTGAGCGTGTCCAATCCGAAGGCAGGAAGCGCGCGATGGCGCAGGCGCTCCGCGCGCCTTTCTATGTGGGCAAGCTCGATCACGTGCGACCGTATCGGCTCGACGATCCGGACGAGTGGCGCAAGGTTCCGATCCTCGACAAGGAAACGCTGCGCAAACTCGACGATCGGGAGTTTTACGAGAGCTTTTGCCTTACGCCCGACGACGGCATCGCCGAATACTGGCGCTCCGGCGGCTCGACCGGTACGCCCTTGTTCTATCCGCGCAGCTACAGCGACATCGAAGCGGCAATGGTCGGCTTCGCGCGCATCTACGATTGCACGCGCTGCCGGCGCGGCGGCCGCGCGCACATGTCGTTCCCACTCGGCATTCATCCGGTCGGCCAGATGCTGGCGCGCGCCGCATCGTCGCGCGGCATTGGCGTGAACTGGGCCGGTTCTGGGACCGCTACGCCGTCGGTGCTGCAGCTCGAACTGATCGACCGGCTGCATCCCACCATCTGGATGGGCATGAGCAGCTACGGACTGCATCTCGCCAATCTCGCCGAAGCGCGCGGCCTCGATCTCGCATCGCGGTCGGTCGAGACCGTGCTGTGCTCGGCCGAGTCATTGTCGGATGCGAAACGCGATAAACTTGGCCGCCAATGGGGTGCGCAGGTGCGCGATACCTTCGGCATGACCGAAGCCGGGATGATGGCGGCAGAGGATGCGGCCGGCCGCGGCTTCCGGATCTGGACGGATATGTTTTTCATCGAAGTGCTCGATCCGGAAACGTTCGCGCCGGTCGATGAGGGCGCCGTCGGCGCTCTGGTGGTGACGCCGTTGTGGACCAACAACGTCACGCCGTTTTTGCGCTGGAGCTCCGGCGACCTCGTGACCTGGCATCGCGGCGACGACGATTCCGGCCCGTTCTCGGTGTTCCCGTTGATCAAGCATGCGCACCGCACCTCCGGCTTCTTCAAGATTCGCGGCATCAACATCAATCACGCGGACTTTGAAGATTTCATCTTCCGCAATGTCGCGATCAGCGACTTCAAGGCGGAAGCCGTCACCGAGCGGGACCTCGATGCCATGCTGGTGTCGGTCGAGGTGCGGCGCGGCGTCGATACGGCCCCCACAGCCGAGGCGCTGAAAGTCGCGGTGCGCGACAAGTTCGGGCTGACGCCGCAGATCGTAGTGGTGGCGACCGGCACGCTGGCCAAGGAGTTTGAGGCCAGCGTGAAGATGCCGCGTTTTTCCGACCGGCGGCAGTAGTCCAGGCAAGCGTCTGAGATTCGTATTCCAGGCACACTTCAGCACGAAGCGATGCGCTGCAGAACCCGGATTTTCGCGAACTCCACTTTCGCTTTCGCTTTCGGGGGCATAGCGGACATGGCTGGACCAATTGCCGCTCCACCCCGGTCGCTTTTGGATCCAACGGCGACATGACGCGAGGCGCCTGTTAAAACCGAGAGGCGCGAGCGCGTGGCGTGGTGGCTAGGCTGATCATCACAAGCGAGAGAACCGCCGCTCAGCTTCGAGCCTCTGCAACACATGGTGTTGGCTC
>JBAUGC010000422.1:0-2766 GCA_049679485.1 Xanthobacteraceae bacterium | reverse complement strand
GATTGTGGCGAAATTGGGCGACAGGGCGCTGATAGTGAATCGAGCGTTGCGGGCGCCCGAATAGGGTCAGCGTCCCTATTCGGGCAGCGGTGACCTACAGCCCGACGATCGGCACGTTGGCGTAGAGCAGGATGAGCAGCACGACGAGACTGCCAAGGAAGGCCCCGAAGGTGACGCGTACAAATATCTGCGAGTGGTCGACGAGTTTCTTCTGAACGTACCCAAACACTTTCGTTCCACGTTTCAACATTTGGCAGCGATGCCTTTCTTGACTGATACGATTTTTTTTGGGGGTCAATAGCTGGCGCGAACGCCCGGTAAGGCCGCGACTAACCATAGGCTGGTTAAAAAGTCCATACCGCGGAGCAAATCAAAATATGTTTCATAATAATCGAGTTTCGCCCATCGCCATCACGCTGCCATCAATGCGACACAAATAAAGGCGGCCGAATGGTTTTGAAATAAGACTTTTTTAAATTTTGAAAAATGCGAATCGTTAATGGTTGTTTTGCACGGCGCAACCGCACGCGGCCTATTCGGTGTCTGGCGTGATCGAAATTGAATTCGCCGCGCGCACCACGGTTGAGTAGTCAACCGTCGACGTTGACAACCGCGACAGAGCAGACTTGCTGTTCGATTTCGCGGCTCCGTGCGAGATAATTGATGGGCATGTCTCGCCTGTCCACTTTCTGCTAGACTTCGGGCCGAGATCGACCGGTACGCGCCGGACCGATGGCGTCGAATTTCCAAGGGAGATGGGGAGCAGTGCCATGAGTAGATCAAAGCTGACAAGTCGCGCACACGCCTTGACCGTATGGATCGGAGCGGCGGTTCTCTGTCTCGTGTCCGCACCAGCACTGCCCCAACAAGGCTTTCCGCTTCCGTTTTTCCAGCCGACGATGGAGGATGTCGCGCCCGGCGTCGACCACGGCAATTCGGCCAACAACCTTCCGGAAAATTTTCAGCGGCAGGCGGTGTTTTATCGCTCGCAACACCCTCCCGGCACCATCATCGTCGAAACATCGGAGCGTCACCTCTACCTGATCGAGAGTGAGACGCGCGCGCTGCGCTATGGCATCGGGGTCGGCCGCGATGGCTTCACCTGGACCGGCCTGTTGAAGGTCAGCCGCAAAACCGAGTGGCCGGATTGGCGTCCGCCTCCGGAAATGATCGAGCGCCAGCCCTATCTGCCCCGTTTCATGGCGGGGGGGCCGGGCAATCCGCTTGGCGCCCGCGCCATGTATCTCGGTAACACGGTCTACCGCATCCACGGCACCAATGCGCCTGAGACCATCGGACAAGCCGTTTCCTCCGGCTGCTTTCGCCTGGTGAACGACGACGTTGCCGACCTGTATGATCGGGTGTCCGTCGGCACTCACGTCATCGTGCGGCAGAATTGAACGCCGCGCGTCCCGGCATTAGGGATCGGCACGGGCGCTCCCGGCGACTTGGCGCGTCTGGTTCTGGGTTTCCGATGCGCGTCCGAACGGTAAGCAAAGAAACGTTGTGACCACATAGATGGAAGGGTGGCCGAGTGGTTTAAGGCACCGGTCTTGAAAACCGGCAGGGGGCTCTGCTCCCTCGTGGGTTCGAATCCCACCCCTTCCGCCATTTTGCCTTGATACTTCACCACTTTTTGCTCAAGTTCTTGATTTGCCTATGCTGCCGCCCATGTCTCTTCTCGACGACGGCTCGCTGAGCAGTCTGATTGAGAAGCTGTTGGCCGATTACTGCAAAAAGCACGGCCTAATGAAAAGACGGCTCGGTGCGGTGGGCTGCTTATCCGTATATCTCGATCATTTTGGGATCCGACACCCTCAGCAACGTCGGGACTTCACGCTCGGGCGTGCGGAATGATTGAACCCGAACGTCGAGCTGCTCCGGGTGCCTTCTGTCAAACCAATAGTTCGCGGGCTCCTTGCGAACAGCGGATACCTTGCTGCCACGGAGCATGGGGTATGCTGACGGCGCGACCTCGCATCGATCTGCACCGGACTTGTTTGTTGCCGCTCGATGCAAAGTCATTTGCTGCCGCGCAGGAGATATTCGGCGAGCTTGAGGCGGAAGCCGTGCGGCGGTTCGGCGTTTCCAAAAGTGCGGTGCTGTTCGATCATGCGATCGAGATGCGCTATGTCGGCAGGAGCACACCGTCTCAACGCGGCTCGATCCTCGCGCCGGGCTCGATGCGGCGCTGGCAGCATTTCACGCCGCGCATGAAAAGACCTACACCTTCCGGCTCGATGACACCGGCGTCGAACAGGTGACGTTTCATCTGAGCGCCGAAATCGACACGCCGCGGATTGGGATGCCGGAAATTTCGACGATCGGTTCCGTTCAGGAAGCCATCGTCGGGCGCCGGGAGCTGCACGTCGGTGACCGCGAAGCTGCCCTGGCTACGGTCTATAGCCGGGACCAATTACCGCCGGGCGCAAGTTTTTCAGGACCGGCACTTATAGAGGAAGCGACGGCGACGACGGCGGTGCTACCCGGACAGCGGGTCACCATCGACCACTTCGGCCTGCTTCTGATCGAGGAAGGCGAATGAAGGTCGCCGGTTAAAGCGCACGAGCCTGCTTGGCGGTTCCGGCGATACAGCCGTTCTACTCCGCAGCGGTATCGACTGGCGCGGGCGACGCTGCGGCTATCCCGCCACGATGGAGCGGCGCGCGCGGCTGCGCCGCGGTCTGCGGTGTAGCGAACGGCCACGGAATTTCGCGGCTGCGTGTCAACCCTGACGGCCTGAAAATCAGGATCAACGCCATGATC
>JBAUGC010000421.1:0-8772 GCA_049679485.1 Xanthobacteraceae bacterium | reverse complement strand
CCACAACCTCGACGCTCACGCAATACAACTTCATTGCCAACAATGGACTCCTGCCGATCAAGACTAAGGACTTTGCATTCGTCTGCATCGTGCCGAACGACGCGCCGGGTCTCAAGCTCTTTTGCCGTCCATCCTACGAAATGACGGCGGCGGCGATGGGCAGCCCGTTCGATTACCCGTTGTCGAGCCGCCTTGACGAAAACGATTCGATCATCGTGTTCGACAAGGTGTTCGTGCCGTTCGAGAACGTGTTCGCCTATGGGGACATCGACAAGGTCAACAACTTCTTCCCGCGCTCGGGCTTTCTGCCGCGCTTCATGTTCCACGGCTGCACGCGCTTGGCGGTCAAGCTCGACTTCATCGCCGGACTGCTGCTGAAATCGGTGGAAGCGACCGGCGCCAAGGACTTCAGGGGTGTTCAGGCCCAGGTCGGCGAGGTGCTCGCATTTCGCAATCTGTTCTGGGGCCTGACCGATGCCATGGCGCGCACGGTGACGCCGTGGACTCCGGGGTACGTCTCGCCGAACCTCGAGTATGGCTTGGCGTATCGCGTGATGTCGAACATCGCTTATACCCGGCTGCGAGAGATCATCGAGAACGTTTTGGCAAGCGCGCTGATCTATCTGCCGTCTCACGCCAACGACTTCAAAGTACCGGAAGTCCGTAAGTATCTCGATCCCTACGTCCGCGGTTCCAACAATTACGACGCAGAGGAACGGGTGAAGCTCATGAAGTTGATGTGGGACGCGGTCGGCACCGAGTTCGGCAGCCGGCACGCGCTCTACGAGCGCAACTACTTCGGCAATCACGAGAACATCCGCACTGAAGTGATCACGATCGCCGACATGATGGGGCAAAGCGCGAAGTACAAGGGCTTTGCCGAGCAGTGCATGGCCGAGTACGACCTCAACGGCTGGACGGTGCCGGATTTGATCAATCCTGACGACGTCAGCGTTGTGATGAAGCACGTGGCGTAGAGAACACGTGGCTTAGAGAATCAGCCCGTGAACGTTCCATCGATCGCGCCGCGGTCGGAGCGGCCCCTAGGCGACCGAAGCGGAGATTTGCTCGGCAACGGCGCGCAGGCGCGGAAGAAAACGCTCCCGCATCTCGTTGCGGGTGGTGCGCGTCGAATGGGTGCTGACGTTGAGCGCGGCGATCGCCTGCCCGCCGCGGTCGATGACCGGCACCGCGATCGAGCGCAAGCCGCGTTCGAGCTCTTCGTCGACGATGGAAAATCCCTGCATGTGGTCCTCGCGCACTCGCTCATAGAGCGCCTGCACATCAATAATCGTCAAGGGCGTGAAAGCTTCGATGCGCCCCGACATCAGTCGCCGCCAAAGCTCCGCGTGATCGAGAAAGCCAAGTTGAATCCTTCCCAGCGAGGTGTGGAAGGCCGGCAGCCGTGTTCCGACGGCAAGCGTCACCGACATGATGCGCTGTGCCGGGATGCGCGCGACGTAGACGATCTCCGTTCCCTGCAAGATCGCCGCCGAGCACGATTCATGAAACTGCTCGCTCAATTGCCGCATCAGCGGCGCCGCGTGCTCGATCCAGTTTTGCGTTGCGAGATAGGCAAAGCCGAGCTTGAGGATACCGGACGACAGCGAGAACTGCCGTCCGCTTTGTTCGACGTATCCGAGCTCCGTCAGCGTGCGCAGAATGCGGCGCGCCGTTGCCCGCGACAGGCCGGCCGCGAGCGCCGCCTGCGACAACGTCATGGCCGGCCGCTCTCTGCTAAAGGTACCAAGCAAGGCGAGGCCCTTGGCAAGTGTAGCCATGAACTCTTTGTCGTGAGCCTTCGCGCCTTCGTCCGACTCGACCTCACCCGCGCTGCTCTGGCGATTGACAGAAATGAGGCGCTCGCTAACATGACTCATAGGCGAACCTTCGTTCGATAATCGAACATACCAACCGGCACCGAATGGTGCAAGTCGAAGGCATCGCGCGGGAGTTAAACGCCAGCGGCACGGCCCGACAGCACTCGGCTGTGCGAACCAGGCAGGGAGGGAAGGAATGGCAAGAAAATCAGACACACTTCGCGTGAACCGGCGCGGCTTCATCAAGGCGACGGCGGCAACAGGCGCGGCGCTCGCGACGGGCTCGGTGTTCGCGCCCTCGGTGCGCGCCGCTCAGACACTCAAGCTCGGCTATGTCAGCCCGCAGACCGGTCCGCTCGCGCCGTTCGCGGAAGCCGACAAGTTCGTGATCTCCAGCTTCCTCGACACGGTGAAACGCGGCGTCAAAGTCGGCAGCGCAACGCTACCGGTCGAAGTCACGGTCAAGGACAGCCAGTCCAATCCAAACCGCGCCGCCGAAGTCGCCAAGGAGCTGATCGTATCAAACAAGATCGATCTGATGCTGGTCGCCTCAACACCGGAAACCACCAATCCGGTTTCAACGCAATGCGAGATCGAAGAGGTGCCGTGCATCTCCACTGTCGCGCCGTGGCAGCCGTATTTTATTGGGCGGCAGGCCAACCCAGGTGGCGGTCCGCCCGCTTGGAAGCCCTTTAACTACACCTACCACTTCTTCTGGGGTCTTGAGGATGTCATCGCCGTCTATACCAACATGTGGGGGCAGGTTAAGACCGACAAATCCGTCGGCGGTCTGTTTCCCAACGACGGCGACGGCAACGCTTGGGGGAGCAAACAAGTCGGCTTCCCGCCGGTACTCGACAAGCTCGGCTACACACTGACCGATCCGGGCCGTTATCAGAACCTCACGGACGATTTCAGCGCGCAGATCGCAGCTTTCAAAAAGGGCAATTGCGACATCATCACCGGCGTGATGATACCGCCGGACTTCACGACGTTCTGGAACCAGGCGTCACAACAAGGCTTCAAGCCGAAGGTCGCCTCCATCGGCAAGGCGATCCTGTTCCCGGTGGCGGTCGAAGCGCTGGGCAAGAACGGCAACAACCTGTCCTCCGAGGTGTGGTGGTCGCCGCACCATCCGTTCAAGTCATCACTGACCGGACAGTCGGCCAAGCAGATCGCCGACGCCTATGAAAAGTCCTCAGGCAAGCAATGGACCCAGCCGATCGGCTTCGTGCATGCGCTGTTCGAACTCGCTGTCGACGTGGCGAAGCGCTCGGGCGATGTCGGCAGCAACAAAGCCGTCGTGCGGGCGATCGCTTCGACCAACCTTGCCACCGTGGTTGGACCCATCGCCTGGAACGGCAAGAACTTGCCGCCGTTCGCAGCCAAGAACATCGCCAAGACGCCGCTGGTCGGCGGCCAGTGGCGGTTGCGTAACGGAAACAAATACGACATCGTCATCACCGACAACAAAACCGCGCCGGAAATTCCGACCGGCGGCCACATGGAGCCGATCGCCTGATCACCGGACCGATTGATCCGATCGGGTTGACATAAAACAGAGCGAAACAGAGCGCCGGTCCCGCCGGACCGGCACTCGACTGGGCGATGGCGTGATCCTGCGGCTGGACAATCTGACCCGATCGTTCGGCTCGCTTAAAGCCGTCGACGGTGTCCAGCTCGAAGTCGCGGCGGGCGAGGCGCTCGGCATCATCGGGCCGAATGGCGCCGGCAAATCCACGTTGTTCAATCTGATCACCGGGCTGCAAAAGCCGGATACCGGCAGCGTCCGGTTCGACGGCGAAGACATTACTCACGCGCCGCCGCGCGCCCGTTGCATTGCCGGCATTGGCCGCTCGTTCCAGATTCCGCAGCCGTTCGAGAACCTCACCGTATTTGAAAACCTGCTGGTCGCCGCCATCCACGGCCGCAAGCAACGCGAAGCCCAGGTCGTCGACGCCTGCGGCGAAATCCTTGAGCGCACCGGCCTCATCGGCCTTGCCAATCGGCGCGCCGGCACGCTCAATCTGCTGGGACGCAAGCGGCTCGAATTGGCGCGCGCACTGGCGAGCGCGCCGCGTCTGCTCCTGCTTGACGAGATCGCCGGCGGCCTGACCGAGGCCGAATGCGCCGAACTCGTCGAGTTGATCGGGCAGATCCAGAGATCCGGCGTGACCATTGTGTGGATCGAGCACATCGTGCATGCGCTGCTGGCGGTCGTGTCGCGATTGATGGTGCTGAACTTCGGGCGGAAGATTGTCGAAGGCGAACCGCGCACCGTCATGGCCTCTGAGGAAGTCAGGGAGATCTACATGGGTATTGCGGCGTGAGCACCAAGGCGTGAAGCACCGAGACTTGAGGCACTAAAACTTGGCTGTCCTGGAAACCCGCGAACTCACCGCCTTCTACGGCGACTTTCAGGCGCTCTTTGGCATCACAGTCGCGCTCAACGAGGGCGAAACGGTCGCCATCATCGGTGCCAACGGCGCGGGCAAGTCAACTTTCCTGAAGGCGATCACCGGGTTGTTGCCGCGCGAGGCCGCTTCCGTCCGTCTCGACGGCCGCGCTATCGGGGCGATGCCGGCCTATGAAATCGTCAAGCTCGGCATTGCGCTTGTGCCGGAAGGCCGGCGGCTGTTCTCCTCATTGACGGTCGAGGAGAACCTGCTTGTCGGCGCCTACGGCCGGCGCACCGAAGGCCCGTGGAATCTGGCTGCAGTCTATCGGCTGTTCCCGATGCTGGGCGAGCGGCGCGACACGCCGTCGACGGCGTTGTCCGGTGGACAGCAGCAAATGGTCGCTATCGGCCGGAGCCTGATGTCGAATCCGCGCATCCTGTTATGTGATGAGCTCAGTCTCGGTCTCGCGCCGATCGTCATTCGCGACATCTATGCCGCGCTCGCCGAGATCAAGACGCACGGCACCAGCGTGGTACTGGTCGAGCAGGATCTTGCCCACGCCATGTCTGTATCGGACCGCGCCTATTGTTTCATGGAGGGGCGTGTGAGCCTGACTGGCCGGCCGCAAGACCTCAGCCGCGACGCTATCCACGCCGCATATTTCGGGTTGTGAGCGCATGCTCGGCTGGATCGACACGATACTGCAAGGCGTGCTGCTGGGCGGGCTCTATTCGCTCTACGCAACCGGCCTCTCTGTCATTTTTGGCATCATGCGTCTCGTCAACCTGGCGCACGGGGATTTGATCGTGCTCGGGGCGTTTCTGACGCTGGCACTTTCATCGCTGGGAGTGCCGCTTGTTCTCGCGCTTGCGATCGTCGTCCCGGTGATGTTTGCGGCGGGGTACGTGCTTCAATCCGTGCTGCTCAATCGGGCCTTGGGCCGCAACATCCTGCCACCCTTGCTGATCACGTTCGGGCTGTCGATCATCGTGCAGAACGGTTTGCTGGAGACGTTTTCGGCGGACACCCGCTTTCTCAATGTCGGCCCGCTGCAGGGCGCTTCGCTGCCGCTCGGCGGCGGGATCGCGATCGGCGTCATGCCGCTGATCTGCCTCGTGGCAGCGATCGCGGTGATCGTGCTGCTCAACGGTGTGTTCTATCGCACCGCCGTCGGGCGGGCATTTCGCGCCACCTCCGACGACGTCGAAATCGCCCAGCTCATGGGCATCAACAATAAAAAGATCTACGCGCTGACCATGGGCATCGCGCTCGCCGTTTGCGCCATTGCCGGATTCTTTCTCGGCGCACGCGCCAATTTCGATCCGAGCATCGGCCCCGCCCGCCTGCTCTATGCCTTCGAGGCGGTCATCATCGGCGGCCTCGGCAGCCTGTGGGGGACACTCGCCGGCGGCATTGTTGTTGGCCTCGCGCAGACCATCGGCGCGCACATCGATCCCGAGTGGCAGATACTCTCGGGCCACATTGCGTTCCTGATTGTGCTGGTGATCCGGCCGCGCGGCTTGTTTCCGCGTGCGGTCGATTAAGACGGCCATGCGCATTACTGAAATCATACAGACGGGATTTGGCGCAGGTCGTCAGCGCGGCACTCGTTTTGCCGTGACGACGGCGACGCGCGCATCGACCATCACCATGGTGCTTGCTATGCCCGCGGTCGTGGTCCTGCTGGTGCTACCGGCGTTTGCCAGTCGTGTCCTGTTGCAGGAGCTGTTCTACGTGTTCACCATGCTGGCTCTAGCGCAGCTGTGGAATTTGCTTGCCGGCAGCGCCGGACTGATTTCCGTGGGCCAGCAAGCCTTCGTCGGCATCGGCGCTTATGCGCTGTTTGCGTTTGCCGTCGTGGCCGGTCTCGATCTGGTCACGTCGATCGTGCTGGCCGGCGCCATTGCCGGTCTCGTTGCCGTTCCGGCGGCGCTGATAGTCTTCCGCCTGCGCGGCGCCTACTTCGCCATCGGCACCTGGGTCGTCGCCGAAGTGTGCCGGCTCATCCTTGCCCAGGTCAAACAACTGGGCGGCGGCACCGGAACTTCGCTGCCGCCGGATGTCGCCAGCTCCGTCGTTGGCATCGATTTTGTCCGCAACCTGTTCCAGGTCCGCGGCCCCGCAGCCCGCGATATCCTGTCCTATTGGCTCGCACTCGTGCTCGCGGTCGGCACGTTTGTGCTGATCTACCGTCTGCTTCGGTCGCGTTACGGCCTCGCGCTCTCGGCGGTTGGCGACGCCGAGCCAGCCGCCGAGAGTGTCGGCGTCGACGTGTTCCGCACCAAGCTTTTCATCTACGTTGTCACTGCTGTCGCAACCGGCATGGTGGGCGCGCTGATTTTTTTGCAGAAGGCCAGAATTTCGCCCGACGCCGCCTTCTCGCTGGTCGATTGGACCGCTTATGTCATCTTCATCGTCGTCATCGGCGGCATCGGAACGATGGAAGGCCCGATCATTGGCGTCGCGATTTTCTATCTACTGCAATATTACCTGGCATCGCTCGGCTCCTGGTATCTGATTATCCTCGGCGCCCTCGCCATTCTCCTGATGTTGTTTGCTCCTGCGGGCGTCTGGGGTGTGATCTCACAACGCTTCGGCATCAGTCTGTTTCCGGTCCGGCGCAGACTGATCGTCGCGGATACGGGCATCGAGGAGAAGAAAACCGGCACGTAACGCTACGGCCCGGGACATTTCCGAGCTGCCCATTGACTACCCGCCCAAGCGTGAGAGTGACTAGGATTGTCCCGTGTGTCAGTGTTGTTGGGTTGGGACAAATTCGCTATATCTAATCGCATATTCCGCAAAACCAGCGCGGTTAGACGCCTGTCGTAACGATATCGGCCGCCGAAGAGCGGCCTTTGGGAGGAAGCCAAGATGAACGTACCGGCACCCAAGTTTTTGATCGAAAAGACGTGGGAGGGCCGTGTGTTCGGCGCCGGATGGCGCCCCGCTGCGGGCGGATCGCTCGACGTGCTTGAGCCCGCGACCGGCAACAAGATCACCAGCGTCGGCAACGCCACGGCCAAGGACGTACGCCAGGCCGCCGCCGAGGCGCGCGCTGCGCAGCCCGGTTGGGCCGCCACACCCTATGAGGAGCGCGCCGCAATCCTGCGCAAGGCCGCCCGCATTCTGGAAGATAACCAGGAAGAGCTGATCCCCTGGATCGCGCGCGAGACCGGCGGCATTCCGGCCAAGGCGGGATTCGAAATCCATTTAGTGACCGAAGGACTCTATCGCTCGGCCGCCATGTGCACGGAGCCGCAAGGTGTGGTGCTGCCTTCCAATCCAGGCCGCATCAGCATCGCCCGCCGTGTTCCACGCGGCGTCGTCGGCATTATTTCCCCCTTCAACTTTCCGCTCATCCTGTCGATGCGCGCTGTGGGGCCGGCGCTCGCAACTGGCAACACCGTCGTGCTCAAGCCGGATCCGCGCACCGTCATGACCGGCGGATTTATTATCGCCCGGGTGTTCGAGGAGGCTGGCCTGCCTAAGGGTGTGCTCCACGTCCTGCCCGGCGGCGTCGAAGCCGGCGAAGCGATCTGCACCGACCCTGACATCGCCATGGTGTCATTCACCGGTTCGAGCAATGTCGGGCGGCGTATCGGCGAACTCGCGGGCAAGCATCTGAAGAAAGTACAGCTCGAGCTCGGCGGCAAGAACGCCGTGATCGTGCTGGAAGATGCCGATCTCGACGCGGCTGCTTCGGCGATCGCGTTCGGCGCCTGGTTCCACCAGGGACAGATCTGCATGACCACTGGGCGCATCCTGGCAAAGGACAAGATCGCGGCGTCGTTGACCGCGAAGTTGGTAGAGAAGGCGAACCATTTGCCGGTCGGCGATCCGCTGGGACAGGTAGCGCTCGGCCCGGTGATCTCGAAGGCGCAAGTCCAGCGCATCGACGGCATCGTCAAGGAATCGGTTGCGGCGGGCGCCAAACTCGAGGCCGGCGGAACCTTCGAGGGACCATTCTACCGGCCGACCGTGCTGACCGGCGTGAAGCCCGGTATGCGCGCCTTCGAGGAGGAAATCTTCGGGCCGGTAGCGGCAATCACCTCGGTCGCCAGCGACGACGAGGCGGTGAAGCTTGCCAATCAGAACGAATACGGGCTCTCGGCCGGCGTGTTCTCGGCCGATGTCGGGCGCGCGATCGCGATCGGCAATCGCCTCAATACCGGTCTCCTGCACATCAATGATCAGACCGTCGCCGACGAACCGCATGTACCGTTCGGCGGATCGGGCGCCTCCGGCAACGGCACGCGCATCGGCGGCCCGGCCAACTGGGACGAGTTCACCCAATGGCAGTGGGTGACGATCAAGGAAAAGCCGAATCCCTATCCGTTCTGAGCTGATCTGAAACCGGCGCGCCGTCGTTGGCGCTAACTCATCGGACTGACAGCGCAGCTACGGCGGGACGTTGCCAGTGCTGGTGAAAGTTTTTTCTGGGAGGAATCAAATGAGCGAGTATCGGTTGATCATCGATGGGGACAAGGTGCCGACGCGGGACCACTTTGAAGTGCGCAATCCCTCGACCGGTGCGGTCGCCGGGATGGCGC
>JBAUGC010000420.1:0-2089 GCA_049679485.1 Xanthobacteraceae bacterium | reverse complement strand
TCTACGGGCAGACCGAGGCCTCGGTCTACATCACCGCGCAGCCGGACGGCGAGATTCACCCCGACACTGTCGGCAGGGCTTCGCCCGACGTCGAGATCAAGATCTCGGACGCCGGCGAAGTCCTCTTCCGCTCTCCTGGCGTGTTCGCGGGCTACTACAAAGATCCGGACAAGACCGCCGAGGTGATTACGCCCGACGGGTGGGTGCATACCGGCGATGCCGGATTCTTTGATCCAAAAACCAAGCAGCTGAAGATTATTGATCGCGCCAAGGACCTCGGCCATCTCAAGGACGGGACGGTGTTTGCGCCGAAGTACATCGAGAACAAGCTCAAGTTCTATCCGAACATCCGCGAGGCCGTGGCGGTCGGCTCCGGGCGCGAATTCGTCTGCGCCATGATCAACATCGATCTGACGTCGGTCGGTAGTTGGGCGGAGCGCAACAATGTTGTCTATGGCTCTTATCAGGAGCTCGCCGCTAATCCGCTCGTCTACGACATGATTGGGCGGCACATCGACGACGTGAACCGGTCGCTGGCGGAAGAAGAAATAATGGCCGGCGCGCAAATCCGCCGGTTCCTCGTCCTGCACAAGGAGCTCGATCCGGATGACGGCGAACTCACGCGCACGCAAAAGCTTCGCCGCGGCCACATCATCGATCGATACTCTCCCCTGATCGAGGCGTTCTACAACAGCTCGACCGAGGCGCAGATCGCGACGGAAGTGACGTTCGAGGATGGGCATAAGGGCGTGATTGCGGCCCGTGTCACGATCCGTGACGTGAAGACCTACCCCGTGCCCGCAACGAAGCTGGAGCGCGCCGCATGAGAGCGCCGTCCTCGCGCGAGGCGGCGCTCGGCGAGGGGTTGCTCGCGGTGGAGGACGTTTCGCTCTCGTTTGGCGGCGTGCGCGCGCTGACTAGCGTGTCGTTCGACATCCGCAAGGGCGAGATTCTTGCCATCATCGGCCCCAACGGCGCCGGCAAGACGTCGATGCTCAACGTCGTCAACGGCTTCTACCAGCCGCAGTCGGGACGCATCACGTTCAAGGGTAAGGTGCGCACGAGTATGCGGCCATATGCCGCGGCGCACGGCGGCATCGCCCGCACGTTCCAGAACCTGGCGCTGTTTCGGGGGATGACCACACTCGACAACATCCTGGCCGGCCGCGCGCTGAAAATGCATCGCGGATTTTTTTGGCAGCTGATCCGGTTCGGTCCCGCCCTCCGGGAAGAGGTCGAGCATCGCGGCCGGGTCGAGGAGATCATCGACTTTCTCGAAATCGCGGCCATTCGCAAAATCCCGGTCGGCCGGCTTCCCTATGGCCTACAGAAGCGCGTCGAGCTTGGCCGTGCGCTCGCCATGGAGCCCGACCTTCTGTTGCTCGATGAGCCGATGGCCGGCATGAACCTCGAAGAGAAAGAGGACATGTCGCGGTTCATCATCGATGTGAATCAGCAGTACGGGACGACCGTCGCTCTGATTGAACACGACATGGGCGTGGTGATGGATCTTTCAGATCGCGTGGTAGTGCTCGACTACGGCCGCAAGATCGCCGACGCTGCCCCCGATGACGTCAAGCGCGATGAGAACGTGATCCGCGCCTACCTTGGCGAACCCCAGTAGGGCGCGCATGCACATTCTCTATCAAGTCTTCGTCGATCCGTTCGTGCAAATGGGCGCGGCGCCCGATTTGTTGGTGCAGACCTTGTGGGACGGACTCGTCGCCGGCGTGCTCTATGCCCTGATCGCGCTTGGGTTTGTCCTGATCTTCAAGGCGTCCGGCGTATTCAATTTCGCGCAGGGCATTATGGTCGTGTTCGCTGCGCTTACGCTGGTAGGCCTGCATGAGCATGGCGTACCGGCGTTTGTCGCGCTCGCGCTGACTGTCGTGGTGATGCTGGTGCTGGCGTTTGCAGTCGAGCGTCTGGTGCTGCGCCCGCTGGTCAACCAGTCGGACGTCATCCTGTTCATGGCGACGTTCGGCATCACCTATTTTCTCATTGGGCTGGGCCAGCTGGTGTTCGGCGGCAATCCGAAGGTGATGATCGCCAAGGAGCTTTATTTGCCCAGCGGCGCACTGGAATTCAA
>JBAUGC010000419.1:0-1977 GCA_049679485.1 Xanthobacteraceae bacterium | reverse complement strand
GGTCAGCATGATGAAGTAGATGCCCTTCACTCGCACTGCGAGCGCACCGATCGCCAGCGCCGACCCGGCGGCGGCGAGTACGGCGGCGGCGAGGCCGGCAAAAGCATTGGTGATGCCGCTAAGAACGAGCATTCCCGTACCATAAGCGCCAATTCCGACGTAAGCGGCGTGACCAAAGCTCACGAGACCAACGTATCCGAGCAGCAAATCGAGGCTGACCGCGATAATCGCATAGGCCACAACGCGGGTCAGAAATCCGACGACGTATACGTTCGTAAAAGCTGGGACGGCCAGCACCGCAACCGCCGCCAGAATCGCAGCGAGCAAAACAATCGGCCTGCGAAGAGCGATCATGCAATCGGCAGCAATCCGCGCGGTTTGATCAGCAGGATCGCGGCCATAAATACGTACACGGTCATCGACGCCAGTGCGGGCCCGAGCGGATAGCCGAGAACCAGCGGGAGGAGGCCACGTGCGCAAGTGTCGCCGATCCCGAGCAGAAGGCTGGCGATGAATGCCCCGCGTACTGAGCCGAGGCCACCGATGACGACGACTACGAGTCCCAGCGTCAGAACCGAGTCGCCCATGCTGCTGTCGATGGACACGATCGGTCCGATGAAAAAGCCTGCCAGACCCGCCATGACCGCCCCGGCGGTAAAGACGACGGTATAGAGTAGCGGTACGTTACCGCCCAGCGCGGCGACCGTGGTCGCGTGGGTTGCACCCGCGCGGATCAGCATGCCGAGCCGCGTGCGACCGATGACCAATCCGAGACCTGCGCCGAAGGCAAGTCCGCAGGCCGTGATGACTAGCCGATAGACCGGATAGCTGAACATCTCGCCGACCGGAACTGCCCCCGACAATGCGTCGGGGACGCTCAGGAAGCGGGACCCGCGGCCCCAGATCATGATCACGGCCTCATTGAATACGAGCGCGAGGCCGAAGGTCGCAAGGACCTGATCGAGGTGGCTGCGGGAATAGAGCCGGCGGAAAATCGAGATCTCAATTAAGACGCCGACGATCGCGGTCCCGGCGACGGCTCCGAGGAGACCTAAAAGAAAGCTGCCGGACGCGGCAGCCGCGGCGGCCCCGAGGTAGGCGCCGACCATGTAGATCGAGCCATGCGTAAGGTTGACCACATTCATGATGCCGACGACCAGCGTCAGTCCGGCCGACATCAAGAACAGCATCACGCCGAGCTGCGCGCCGTTCAAGGTTTGCTCAAGCAGAAGGGACGCCGACATTGCCTTGCGCGTCTTTCGCGTCAGGAGATGCGCGCGAAGTTGGGATCGTAGGCGACACCGATCGCCGCCCGTCCGATCGTTGCGACAGTCCGGTCGAGATTTTCGTGCCGCATGTACATTTGCAGGTCGCGCCAAATTCGTCCGAGAGGATTAGGCTCGATCAAGGCGGTCGAACCGCACGCATGGGTCGCATGACCGAGCACGGCTGCGCATTGTTGCTCGGCGACGACGCGGCACATATTCGAAATGAGCGCCGCTTCGGCCGGTTCGTCCTCGAGCCAGGCCCGCGCGGTTCGCGCGAGGAAGCCGTTCGCCACTTCGAGCGCTACTCGCATCTGGCCGATGTGATGCTGGACAAAAGGATCGTCCTGCTTTTTGCGACGCTGAACATAAGCCCGGGTGAATTCATATGCCGCAGTCGCGCCACCGATGAAGCTCGCGGCAAATTGCGGAAGGATTCGCGCTTGGCCGAACCAAGCCACCGCATCGCGCATGTCGGCAAGCCGGCGGCGCTCGGGAATGAAGACATTGTCGAGCACAACACGACCGCTTGCCGACGGCCGCATGCCCATCGGCAACCAGCCTTCAAGGTCGATCGTGACGCCGGACGCGCTGGCGTCGAGGAGAAGCCAGATTTGCCGGGGCGCGGCGACCGCAGGGCCGTCGACGACGGTGGCCGCGATCATTGCATGAGTCGCGCGCCCGGCACCGCTCGCATAGGTCTTCGTACCGG
>JBAUGC010000418.1:0-3625 GCA_049679485.1 Xanthobacteraceae bacterium | reverse complement strand
CCCTCGCTACGTCCGCTGCGCGGCGCTTTATCAGCGCCTACAAGCTCCGTTACGGCCCGAATGCTCCGGTCACCGCGGGCGCCGAGGCAGCCTATTTTCAAGTGCATCTCGCCGCGGGCGCGCTTTCCCGCGCCGGCACTGACGATCCCGAACGGCTGTTGCCGGCGTTGCGCGATGCCGAATTCGATGCGCCCCAAGGGCGCGTTCGCATCGATGCTAGCAACAATCACACTTATCTTTGGCCGCGCGTTGCAAAGCTCGATGCCCGCGGAAAATTTCAGATTGTCTGGAACCCCGGCGTCCGCGTTACGCCGGATCCGTATTGCGTCGTCATGAGCCTCGACGACTGGTCGGCGGACCGTCCACAGCCGATCCACGCTTGAGCGGAGGACGTCGTGGCTATCCCGATCCTGCGGGATCTTCGCGGGTTGCGCGTGCAGGTGATACATCCACCTGACGATGAAGGCGTTGAGCTCGTCGAACATCTGCGCCGCATCGGATGCACTGTCGAGGCCCAGTGGCCAATCCCCGAGGGGTTCGCGCCGACAGCGGATATCGTGCTCCTCACCATCGACTATGAGAGCAGAGAGATTCTGCAGAAACTCTTCCGCAGTCACCAAGATCAAAACCCCACTTTGCTTGCTGTTGTCGGTTATGAAAGCCCGTCAACACTGCAGCTTGTACTCGAATCCGGAGCGATGGCTGTCATCGAGCGTCCAGTTCGGCCGTTTGGGCTCCTTACCAACCTGATGATCGCGCGAAGCTTGTGGATGGATCGACGCGAGACCGCAAAACGGCTGCGCAAAGTCGAACGAAAACTCTCTGGCATCCAGAAGATTCAAAAAGCGAAATCCATTTTGATGGAAAAACAGGGACTGACTGAAGAGCACGCCTACAAGGCATTGCGCCAACAAGCGATGGGAAAGCGCGTCACCGTCGAAGACATGGCCGTCGCAATCATAAACGCAAACGAGCTATTGCAATCGCGTCCAAAAGGTGTTTAGTTTTTTGCGCTGCGACATAGTTGCGGCGCGTCGTCGACCACCAATGATGTTGGTTCGACAAGGCTAGGCAAGCCCGAGAGGTCACACGACCTCGCGGGCTTTTTTGTTTTCTACGGCGGCCAAAGAAGGCTGTCGACGGCTTCCAAACACTCCGCCGAAGTCGTGCTTCGGCGTGGGAGGAGTTGTTTACACTGGCGCGACGCCGGCGCGCCAGAAGGGTGATGTGCGTACTCACGACGTCAACAGGGGAGATGTGTGATGTTAAATCGGCGGAAATTTCTCAAGACAACTGGTGCCGTGGGCGCCGCCGGTGCGCTGGCGACGCCGGACTTTTTCTTCCGTTCCGCGCAGGCGGCCAATACCGTGCAGGTCGGTGTTCTGTTCTCACTGACCGGCGGGCTGTCGATTATCGAAAAATCGCTGGCCGACGCAACGATGATGTCGATCTCGGAGATCAACGCCACCGGCGGCGTCAAGGGAATGAAAATCGAGGCGATCCTCGAGGACGGCGCGTCCGATCCCAAAACCTACAATGAAAAAGCTTCCAAGCTGGTCATCCAGGACCGCGTGCCGACGGTGTTCGGATCCTACACTTCGGCAAGCCGCAAAGCGGTGCTGCCGGTGTTCGAGAAGCGCAACAATTTGTACTTCTATCCGACCTATTATGAAGGCTTCGAGTGCTCAAAGAACGTCGTCTACACCGGTGCCGTTCCCAATCAGCAGCTTTCCAACTTCATTCCGTGGATCATCAAGGCGCTCGGCAAGAAGAAGTTCTTCATCGTCGGCTCGAACTACATTTATCCGCGCGAGATGGCGAAAGTCTCCAAGATCCTGATCGAAAAAAGCGGCGGCGAATGGATCGCCGACGAGTATCTCGAGCTCGGCGACTCCGAGTGGGGCTCGATGGTCAACAAGATCAAGGGCTCGGGGTGCGACGTGGTGCTCTCGAACGTGGTCGGCGACTCGGTCGTCGCCTTCTACCGCGAATTCAAGAACCAGGGGCTGACCCACGACAAGCTGCCGATCTGCGCCACGGTGACCTCGGAGATCGAGATCGCCGCCATGGGCGCCGAATATGCGGTCGGCAGCTATACCTCGTTCCCGTACTTCCAGGCCATCGATACCGACATCAACAAGGCATTTGTCGAACGCTATCGGAAGTTCGTGAAGAACCCCAAGGCAGTGACGCATCATGCGCTGGAATCCTCCTATTTCCAGGTATTTCTTTGGAAACAAGCGGTGGAAAAGGCGAGCGCCATAACGCCAACGGCCATTCGCGACGCGGTGAAGGGCCAAGAGTTCGATGCGCCCAACGGCCACGTCAAGATCGAACCCGAGAACCTGCACACCTATCTGACGCCCCGCATTGCGCAGTGGCTTCCCGACGGTCAGGGCAAGATCATCGACGAATACAAGGCTCCGATTAAGCCCCTGCCCTACGTTGCTTATGGCGAAACCGACGACAACCTGTTCTGTACGTCGAAGGGCCTCGACACCACGAAGCTCAAGAAGACTTGATCTGATCCAACAATGCGGCCGCCGGGCTTCTCGGCGGCCGCTTTGGTGATGCCATGATCGACACTTTGTTCATCGGGCTTAGCGTCGGCTCCATTCTGCTGCTTGTGGCACTCGGTCTCGCGATCACCTACGGCGTCATGGGCGTCATCAACATGGCGCATGGCGAGCTGGTGATGGTGGGCGCCTACACGACGGTGATGTCCGGCATCTGGCTGCATACCGGCATCCTGATCGCCATTCCGCTTGCCTTCGTGGTGACGGCGCTTCTCGGCCTCCTGATCGAACGTGTCATCGTTCGGCGTCTCTACGGCCGCATGCTCGACACGCTGCTCGCCACGTGGGGCATCGGCATACTCGTACAACAGGCGGTGCGGCTCGAGTTCGGCCTGTCGTTCCTCGGTATCCACATCGACGGCCTCGGCGCCGGACTTCAGAACGTCACGATCCCGGAGGCGCTGCAAGGCGCCATCTCGATCGGCGGCGTCGAGATCAATGCCTATCGCACTTTTATCATCGGCGTGACCGCGGTGTTCACGTTGATCACCTGGGCGATTTTGTTTCGCACCTCGATCGGCACGCAAGTGCGCGCCATCATTCGCAACAGACAGATGGCCGCCGCCTGCGGCATCGACGTCGAGCGCATGAACGCGCTGACCTTCGCCTTCGGTTCAGGTCTTGCCGGCGTCGCCGGCGTGATGATGTCCGGGTTCAAGACCGTGTTCCCCGACATGGGCACGCCGATGGTCGTCGACGGCTTTCTCGTCGTGGTCGTCGGCGGCGTTGGCAGCCTGTTGGGATCGGTGCTGTCCGCCGGCATGCTTGGGGAAATAAACGGCGTCGTTGCGTCCGTAACCAACGATATCGTCGCCCGCGCCGTCGTCTTCGGCGTGGTGATCCTCATCATAGTTGCCAAGCCGAAGGGCCTGTTCTCGTTCAAGGAACGCTGAAGCGATGACGAAGCGTCACGTCGAGATAAGCCTGTACGCGCTCTTTATCGTCGCCATCATGTTGGCGCCCCTGGTGATGGATCCGTTTTGGCTAAACCGCATCGGGAAATACCTGGTGTACGGGATGCTTGGCATTGCGGTTGCGCTGTCGTGGGG
>JBAUGC010000417.1:0-9310 GCA_049679485.1 Xanthobacteraceae bacterium | reverse complement strand
GGTGGTGGCGGCGGTGGTGGCGGCTCTTGCACTCCGACTGGCGGCAACGGTTCCTCCGTAAGCGCAGTCCGAGCCCGGTCGACGCGAATCTCGCTCTCGATCATAGCGAGACGATCGACGACGTGCTCCACCGTGCCCTGCACGGCTTCAAGAGAATCCTGTGTGCGGACAACCTCTTGCTCGATCACGTCGCTGACCGGCGGTTTTCCGACGAGACCGTCACGCTCACTAGTGACGCCCCGCAAGTGATCCATGTGCACCAACAAGTCGGCAAGGCCGCGCTCGACGCCTTCCAGCAGGCCAAGACGCGAGTCGGAGGCGTCCAGGCGTTTGACCAGAGTGGCTATGCGATCTTCCAGATGCGCCAGCGCCGTATGATCGGTGTGCGTGAGCTGCACCCATTCCAGTTTCTCGATCAGTCCCGACAGGAGCTTCTCGAGTTCGCGCGGTACCGCATGGCCCGCCTCTGCCGAAGCGTTGAGCGCCGTGGCCAATACGTCGATGCGATTCTCGAGCGTCGACAACGTGGACCCACTCGCCGCACTCTTCCCGAAATCGTCGATTTTGGCCGCGAGCGCGCGGACTTCGTCTGCAACCTTCGCCAGCGTGTCATTGGAGGCGACGTGCGAAACGATGCCGCGCAACGCGCCGATCGCCGACTCAAGTTGCTGCAAGGTGGCCGGATCGTCGTGGGCAGCAATCGCATCAACTTTGCTGGCGAGCCCCCTCACCGCCTCATCGAAGCCTGCCAGGCTTTCGGTCGCCGTCAGCGTGCGTAATGCTTCGCGCACATCGGCGAGGCCGCGTTCAAGGCTGGCCAGCGCCGCGGTATCGGCACCCGATTGGCGGCTATGATCGATGCGCTGCGCGAGAGCCTTGACCTCGATCTCAAGCGATTCCAACGCGTGCTGCGGTGGCGCCTCGGTCAACGAGCGGCTAATCTCTGCCAGACCGGCGCGCAGGCCGTTGATTGCAGTTTCGAGTTCTGCCGACGGCCGCAGCGCCTCGATCCGCATGGTGATCTGGCGCAGTTGCTGTTCGAGACCGCCGAGGTTGATGCCTTGGGCCGACGCTTCCTCGGATTGCGGATGCTCCTCGGAAGCCGGGCGGCTTTCCGGCGGCAAAGACGACAGCGGGAGCGGCTCGCGCTGGCTGAACGTCGCTTCGACGGTCTCGCCGGCGAGCGCCCGTTGCCGCGCTGTAATCTGCGCGGTCAGATCGTCGTTGGGCGGAATTTGCGCCGCCTTTGATTCGATGCCGAGATCACGGGCGATCGTGCGTTGCCGCGTTGCAATCTGCGCCATCTGCGCCATCATCTCGTCGTCGGGTGGAATCTGCGCTGGCTTTGATTCGACGCCAACATCACGGGCGACCGTGCGTCGCCGCGCCGTAATCTGCGCGGTCAGATCGTCGTCGGGCGGAATTTGCGCTGCCTTTGATTCGATGCCGACATCACGGGCGATCGGTTGCCGCGCCGTAATCTGCACCGTCATCTTGTCGTCGGGTGGGATTTGCGCTGCCTTTGATTCGACGCTGACATCACGGACGGTCGTGCGTTGCCGCGCGGTAATCGGCGCGGTCATCTCGTCGTCGGGCGGAATTTGCACCGCCTTTGATTTGACGGCGAAATCGGCGGCGATTGTGCGTCGCGGAGCGGCAATGTCCGCGGCCGCGTAGTGGACCGGGCGTCGCGCCGCCGTGGTTTCGGCGCGGACATCAGTCTCGAGCGTCGGCTGCCGCCGTGGTGGCTTGGCGCGAGGGCTGCTGTCGAGCGCACGCTGCCGCGCGGTGATCTCGGCTACGGCTTGGTCGACGAATTCGTCGCGATCGTTTTCCGGTGGCCAGGGCGGAGCACGCTCGATGCGCGGGCTCTCCGGCGGAGGTTCGTCCCGTGTGACGAAAACCGGAGGTTCATAGCGCGGCCTGGGAACGTCGGCTTCATCTTGGTATTGGCTACTCTGCTCGCGCTCGCCACGGGGCCGGCTCACGCGCTCGCGGCGCGGTTCTTCGCGGCGCGGCTCTTCATACCGGTTCGGCTCTTCATAGCGGTTCGGTTCTTCGTAATAAGGATTACCCGAACTGCGGTACCCTTCGCGATAAGGACGGTCTTCTCGCCGCATCGGACGTTCGTCGTCCCGACTGCGGTCGCGGCGGCGCCAATCGGTTTCGCGATATCGTTCGGGGCCGCGATCGCCGGGCGTGAAGCTCTGCCGCCAGGGATCGTCTGGTTCGCGTTCGCGTTCGCGCCGGCGCCGTTCCACGCCGCGATACGGCTCGTGTTCCCGCTCATCACGGCGACGGCGCGGTGACCATCGCTCCTCGGGCTCGCGATCGAATTCCCGATCGAAATCAGGCGACCAGTCGCTGTCGTCCTCATCTTCCGGCCGGATAACGGAGTTCAGCCATTCACCGACCGACATGCCGGAGCGGCGCGCGGCCTCACGCGCGGCCTCGCGTGCTTCCGGACGGAGACCTCTGAGATTCCACGGACCGCCGGATTTCATTCTCGCGTCCAACCACATCGTGAGGAGCAGGATGTGCCCTCTGTCTCGAGCAATGCCCTGAACAGACGACGCGGAGGGCGGTTCTCTGTCCTCGGACCGAATGTTGAGGATTACGGTAAAGAAGGCGTTAAAAGTCGGCCCACCCGGTCACCGATTGTTCATTCGGCAAGCGCCCCGGCCGGCCACCCTCGGTTGCGGCGGCGCGGCGGCGGCTGGCGCCCGGACACCCAAACAATCGTTGTCTTGCCGTTGACGCAAATTCGCTACCCTATACCTAATGGTTCAGCCGGCGACCGGCGGACGCGGCAGGGGAGGGACACATCATGCCGACCTACAAGGCTCCTGTTGATGACGTGATGTTCCTGTTGAGCGATGTGTTCCACATCGATCGGTACAACAACTTACCGGGTTTTGCCGATGCCACGCCCGACCTGGTCGAAGCGGTCCTCGCCGAGGCTGCCAAGTTCTCCGAGGATGTGCTCACCCCGCTTAACCGCGTCGGCGACAAGGAAGGCTGCAAGCGCCACACAGACGGCTCGGTAACGACGCCGACCGGCTTCAGGGACGCCTATAAGCGGCTCATGGAGGGTGGCTGGATGGGCGCCTCAGCGCCGGCCGAATTCGGCGGCCAGGGTCTGCCTATGGTTCTGATCCAGTCAATCAGCGAGTTTCTCTGCTCGGCGAATATGGCGTTTGCGATGTATCCAGGCCTTACGCTGGGCGCAGCCGCCGCGATCATCGCGCACGGGTCGGCCGAGCAGAAAGCGCTTTACCTGCCAAAGCTCATCAGCGGTCAATGGACCGGCACGATGAACCTGACCGAGCCGCAATGCGGCACTGATCTTGGTCTGGTGCGCACCCGTGCGGTGCCCCAGGCCGACGGCAGCTACAAGATCACCGGGACCAAGATTTTCATTTCGGCCGGTGAGCACGATCTCGCCGAGAACATCGTCCATCTCACGCTGGCCCGGATCGAGGGCGCGCCGGAAGGCACCAAAGGGATTTCGCTCTTCATCGTTCCCAAGTTCCCGCCGACCAAAGACGGCGGCATAGGTCCGCGCAATGCCGTCGCCTGCGGATCGATCGAAGAGAAGATGGGCATCCACGGCAATTCCACCTGCGTCATGAATTACGACGGCGCCACCGGCTGGCTGATCGCCGAGCCGAATCGTGGCCTCAACGCCATGTTCGTGATGATGAACGAAGCGCGGCTCGGCGTCGGCGTGCAGGGGCTCGCGCTCTCCGAAGTCGCGTACCAGAACGCCGCCGCCTACGCGAAAGAGCGCCTTGCCGGCCGCGCGCTGACCGGCGCGAAGTTCAAGGACAAGCCGGCTGATCCAATCATCGTCCAGCCGGATGTCCGCCGCATGCTGATGAGCATGCGCGCTTTCAACGAAGCGGCGCGCGCTCTGGTGCTGTGGACCGCACTCAAAAGCGATGTCGCGCATCGTTCGGGCGACGCCAAAGAGCGTCAGGTCGCCGACGATCACATGGGCCTGATGACGCCGGTGATCAAAGGCGTGCTCACCGATCAGGGCTTTGCCAACACCGTGATGGCGCAGCAGGTGTTTGGCGGCCATGGCTATATCGCAGAGCACGGCATGGAGCAGTTCGTGCGCGATGCGCGCATCGCCATGATCTACGAGGGAGCGAACGGCATTCAGGCGCTCGACCTGGTTGGCCGCAAGTTGCCGCGAGATGGCGGCCGCGCCTTGCAGGCGTTCTTCGCCGAGGTGTCGGCTTACATCAAAGAGAAAAGCGCTGACGAAAGTCTCGCACCCTACCTCAAGCCGCTCAGTCAGGCGCTCGGAGAATTGCAGCAAGCGACGATGTGGTTCGTGCAAAACGCGCTCGGCAATCCCGACAATGCCGGCGCCGGCTCAACCGATTACATGCACCTCTTCGGCCTGGTTGCCCTCGGCTACATGTGGTGCCTGATCGCTGAAGCGGCGAAAACCAAAGCCGCGGAAGGCGCTAACGGCGCCGGTGAGAGGATGGCGGCCAAACTTGCCACCGGCCGCTTCTTCGCGGAGCGCCTGCTGCCGGCGGCGACTACCCACCTCGCGCGCATCAAAGCGGGCGCAGCCTCGACCATGGCGTTGCCAGCCGAGGCATTCTAGCCGGCTACTGCATTTCTTCGAAACTTGGCCTATATGGAAGGTTCGGTCTCACCGCGAACCTATAGCGACGCACCTGTGCCAGGAGGAAACGCTATGCCGGACGCCTTTATCTATGATCACGTTCGCACTCCCCGCGGCCGCGGCAAGGTCGATGGCTCGCTTCACGAAGTGACTGCGCTCAATCTGGCAAGCCAGGCGCTTGGCGCCATCAAGAGCCGCAACGATCTCGATCCGACGATGATCGACGATGTGGTGATGGGCGTCGTCGATCCGGTTGGCGAGGCCGGTGCCGATATCGCGCGCACCGCGGCTCTGGTCGCCGGTTACGGCGACGGCGTAGCGGGCGTGCAGATCAATCGCTTCTGTGCCTCCGGACTTGACGCAGTGAATTTCGCTTCCGCGCAGATCATGTCCGGGCAACAGGACATGGCGATCGGCGGCGGCGTCGAGTCGATGAGCCGGGTCGGAATCGGCGCCTCCGGCGGCGCCTGGGCGGTCGATCCGACGATTGCGGTGGCGCATTATTTCGTACCGCAGGGAATTTCCGCCGATCTGATCGCGACCAAATACGGCTTCTCGCGCGACAACGTCGACGCCTATGCGGTCGAGAGCCAGAAGCGTGCGGCGATCGCGTGGAACGAAGGCCGCTTCAATCGTTCGGTCCTGAAGGTCCAGGACGTCAACGGGCTCACCCTGCTCGACAAAGACGAGCACATGCGGCCGGACACGACCATGCAGTCGCTCGGCGCGCTCAAGCCGTCATTCGTGCAAATGGGAGAAATGGGCGGCTTCGATTCCGTTGCGATTCAGAAACATCCTGAGGTCGAATCTGTCAATCACGTGCACCATGCCGGCAATTCTTCGGGCATCGTCGATGGTGCGGCGGCGGTGCTTCTCGGCAACGCGCGGGCCGGCAAGAAAGCCGGACTCAAGCCGCGGGCGCGCGTCCGCGCCTTTGCCAATATCGGCTCGGAGCCGGCGATCATGCTGACTGGCCCAGTCGACGTGACCAAGAAAGTGTTGAAGCGCTCCGGCATGACGCTCAACGACATCGACCTGTTCGAACTCAACGAGGCGTTTGCCTCGGTCGTGCTGCGCTACATGCAGGCGTTCGACATCGATCCGAACAAGATCAACGTCAACGGCGGCGCAATCGCCATGGGTCATCCGCTCGGCGCCACCGGCGCGATGATCCTCGGCACCGTGCTCGACGAGCTTGAACGCCGTAATCTATCAACCGCGTTGGTCACGCTCTGTATCGGCGCCGGAATGGGCACTGCGACGATTATCGAACGGGTGTGAGTTGCCAACAGCATCTCGGGAAAGCGGCGTAATGCGCCGCCGTCTCAGGATGAGGGTGAGTTGAAAGAGCGCGGCACATGCCCAAGATCGACATCGCCAAGCTGCCAGTGGACAGCCGCTCGACCTATCCGGATCCGTTCAACCGCGTGGTTGCCGGCCGCTCGCGCAAACGGCTCGGCAATGCCGCAGGCCTCGACCAGTTCGGCGTCAATCTGACGACACTCAAGCCCGGCGCCGCTTCGGCGCTGCGGCACTGGCATGAGAACGAAGATGAGCTTGTCTACGTCCTCAATGGCGAAGTGGTGCTGATTGAGGACGACGGCGAAACCGTGCTCAAGTCCGGCGACGCCGCAGGCTTCAAGGCTAATGTCCGCAATGGTCATCATCTGGTCAACAAATCGAATAGCGACGCGGTGTATCTCGAGATCGGCACGCGCGCGCGACATGAGCGCGCGGAATACCCGGATATCGACTTACTGGTTATCCGCGACGATGACGGCGCACGCTACACCCACAAGGACGGCAAACCGTATCCGAAGTAATTCTCCCTCTCCCGCTTTGGGGCGAGGCGAAGAGACGTGACGGGAGATCAGTATGAGCTACACTAATTTCACCTTCGATGTAGACGCCGACGGCATTGCGCTCGTCACCTGGAACATGCCGGAACGCTCGATGAACGTCATCGATGCGAAAGTGACTGAAGAACTCGGGGCGATCATCGAGAAAGTAGCAACCGACGCCGCCATCAAGGGCGCGGTGCTGACTTCTGGTAAGGACGCATTCTGCGCCGGGGCCGATCTGGCAATCCTCGAGACATCACGACAGAACTTCACTGCGTTAGCCAAGTCGCAGGGTGAGGAGGCGGCGAACAAGAATCTGTTTGAAGAAAGCCGCAAGTTTTCGCTGCTGGTCCGGCGCATGGAAACTTGCGGCAAGCCCTGGGTGGCGGCGCTCAACGGCACCGCCATGGGCGGCGGCTTCGAGCTGGCGCTTGCCTGCCATCACCGCATCGCTTCCGAGAACGACAAGACGCGGCTCGGCCTGCCGGAAATCAAGGTCGGCCTGTTTCCGGGCGGCGGCGGCACCCAGCGCATCGCGCGGATGATGCCGCCAGCGGACGCGCTGCAATTCCTGCTCAAGGGCGATCAGCTTCGGCTCAATCGCGCCAAGGCGATGAAGCTCATTGACGAGGTGGTGCCGCCCGCCGAGCTGGTGCAGAAGGCGAAGGACTGGATCAAGGCCGGCGGTAAGGGCACAGCGCCGTGGGATGTCGATGGCTTCAAGCTCCCCGGCGGGGCGGTCTATTCGAAGGCCGGGATGATGGTGTTCCCGCCCGCGAATGCGCTCTACCGCCGCGAGACCTACGACAATTACCCTGCCGCGCGCGCCATCATGCAGGTCGTTTATGAGGGCCTGCAATTGCCGATGGACCAGGCGCTGCGCGTGGAATCGCGCTATTTCGCCAAGATCCTGCGCTCGCCCGAAGCTGCGGCCATGATCCGCTCGCTGTTCGTTTCCATGCAGGAGCTCAACAAGGGCGCGCGCCGTCCGGCGGAGATTCCGGCGAAGCCAATCAAGAAAATCGGCGTGCTCGGCGCCGGCTTCATGGGCGCAGGTGTCGCCTATGTCAGCGCCCAGGCCGGCATCGACGTGGTGCTCATCGACCGCGACCAGGAAACCGCCGACAAGGGCAAAGCGCACTCGCAGAAGCTGATCACCGATCAGATCAATCGCGGCCGCGCCACCAGTGCCGACCGCGACGCGCTGCTGGCGCACATCACGGCGACGCCGGACTATGCGGCGCTGAAGGATTGCGACCTCATCGTCGAGGCGGTTTTCGAGGACCGCAAGGTCAAGGAAGAAGTGATTGCCAAAGCGCAGGCCGCGATCGGCAATCAAACAATCTTCGGCTCCAATACGTCGACGCTGCCGATCACATCGCTGGCAAAGACTTTCAAGGATCAGCCGCGATTCATCGGCATCCATTTCTTCTCGCCGGTCGATCGCATGATGCTGGTCGAAGTCATTATGGGCAAGAAGACCAGCGACGCGGCGCTCGCGGCGGCGCTCGATTACGTGCGCGCGATCCGCAAGACTCCGATCGTGGTCAACGACTCGCGCGGCTTCTACACCTCGCGCGTGGTCGGCACGTATATTCGCGAAGGTCATCTGATGCTGACCGAAGGCGTGCCGGCGGCGATGATTGAGAATGTCGGCCGGATGGCCGGCATGCCGGTCGGACCGCTTTCGCTGACCGACGAAGTCGCAGTCGATCTCGCCTGGAAAGTTTTGAAAGCAACCGAGGCCGATCTTGGCGACAAGGCGATTGATCCGCGGCAAAAAGCGCTGCTCGAAGATATGGTCGAGAAGCGCGGGCGCTACGGCCGCAAGAACGGCAAGGGCTTCTACGACTACCCGCAGTCTGGACCGAAACGGCTATGGCCGGGGCTCCCCGAGCTGCAGCCGACCAAGCTCGATCCGGACACCATCGACGTCGACGAACTCAAGCATCGGCTGCTGGCGATCCAGGCGCTCGAGTCCGCGCGCTGCGTCGAGGAAGGCGTGGTCACTGACATGCGCGAAGCCGACGTTGGCTCGATCCTCGGCTTCGGCTACGCTCCGTTTACCGGCGGCACCATCTCGTATATCGACGGCATGGGCGCAAAGGCCTTCGTCGATATGTGCAACGAACTGGCAAAGAAATACGGTACTCGCTTCAAACCGGGCAAGCTGCTGCGCGACATGGCGAAGACGGGCGACACCTTCTATCACCGCTTCCCGTCGGAGAAGCGCAAGGCTGCGTGACGATCGTCTCCGCCGCTCACGCTAGATCCCATGGCGCGCGATCAAGTCGACCTGACGCCCATCGAGCGGCGCGACGAGCTCGTTGAATGGATTGTGCACGGCGTCAAGCCGAAGGCGCATTTTCGCATCGGCACCGAGCACGAGAAATTTGCCTTCGCACTCGAGGGGCATAAGCCCGTCCCCTATGAGGGACGTCACGGCATTCGCGGCCTTCTTGAGGGCATGCAGCACCTTCTGGGCTGGCAGCCGATCATGGAAGGTGAGAACGTCATTGGCCTGTTCGACGTAACCGGCGGCGGCGCGATCTCGCTCGAGCCCGGGGGTCAGTTCGAGTTATCCGGCGCACAAGTCGAAACGGTGCACCAGACGTCGAGCGAACTGATGGCGCACCTCGCTCAGGTGCGCGAGGTCGCCCGACCGCTGCATATCGGATTTCTCGGCATCGGCATGACGCCAAGCTGGACGCGTGCCGAGATGCCGCAAATGCCGAAAGGCCGCTACAAGATCATGACGGACTACATGCCGAAGGTCGGCAAGCTTGGCCTCGACATGATGTATCGCACGTGCACGGTACAGACC
>JBAUGC010000416.1:0-2903 GCA_049679485.1 Xanthobacteraceae bacterium | reverse complement strand
GACCGGGGACGGCGATCGGACGGGCTGCCATGACCCGCCAAGTTGCACGGATCGACGATGCCTGGACCGATCCGCTTTACGAGAAAAAGGACGACGCCAAACTCGGTGGGGTTCGTTCGATGATTGGCGTACCGCTGATGCGCGAGGGTGAGGTGATCGGTGCTATTGCGCTGGCGCGCGGCCGGGTGGAACCGTTCAACGACCGCGAAATCGATTTGGTGGCCACCTTCGCCGACCAGGCCGTGATCGCGATCGAGAACGTCCGGCTGTTCGAGGCGGAACAACAGCGCACTCGCGAGCTGACCGAATCGCTGGAACAACAGACGGCGACTTCGGAGGTGCTGCGCGTCATCAGTTCGTCGCCGGGTGATCTAAAGCCCGTGTTCAACTCGATGCTCGAGAATGCCGTCCGCATATCCGGCGCCAAATTTGGAATTATCCACGGCTGGGACGGCGAGACCTCGCGCCTCCTTGCGACCCACAACCTACCGCCCGCCTTCGCCGGCGCACGCAGGCGTGCACCGGAATTCCAGCCCGGTCCAAAAACCGCAATTCGCCGCATGGCGGCGACCAAAAGCGTAATACACCTTCCTGACCTTCGGGAAGATAAGGGCTATCTTGAGGAACGCGCGCCGCAGGTCGTCGCCGCCGTGGAACTGGGCGGGGTACGGACGATGCTGGCCGTCCCAATGCTGAGGGAAAGCGAGGTTGTCGGTGCATTCACGGTGTACCGACAGGAAGTTCGTCCCTTTACCGAAAAGCAGATCGACCTAGTGCAGAATTTCGCCGCCCAGGCCGTAATCGCCATCGAGAACACGCGGTTGCTGACCGAGCTGCGCGAGTCTTTAGAGCGGCAAACGGCAACGAGCGAAATTCTTGCCTCGATCAGCGGCTCGGTGGCGGACGCGAAGCCAGTCTTCGACGCGATCGTGCGCAGTCTGCTGCGGCTGTTTGGCACTCGTTTCGCGGTGGTGCAACTTGTGCAAGATGGAATGATCCACATGCCGGCGATCGGTGGTGAGCCAGGGTTCGAGCGGCTTGCCGAACAATATCCGGTGCCGGTGAATGACAGCACTGTAAGCGGCCTGGCGATACTGTCGAAAGAGGTGGTCCAATTTGCTCCAATCAGTGGCAATCCCGCCATGCCCTCAGCATCTGCAAAGTTTGCCCGCGACTTCTCATACGATTCGATGATTGCCGCTCCGATGCTTCGCGGCGACACAGTCGTCGGCGCGATTGTCACTTCTCGTCGCGAACCAATTCCGTTCGACGACAAGCAGGTAGCTCTCATCAAGGCATTTGCCGACCAGGCCGTCATCGCCATCGAGAACGAGCGCTTGTTCAACGAAATCCAGGATAAAAGCCGGCAGCTCGAAGTCGCAAGCCAACACAAATCGCAGTTTCTCGCCAATATGAGCCACGAGCTACGCACGCCACTCAATGCAATTCTCGGGTATACCGAACTAATCGCGGATGGCATCTACGGCGAGCCGACCGAGAAGATGCTAAGCGTACTCAAAAGGCTTGAGAGCAACGGTAGACACTTACTTGGCTTGATTAACGACGTGCTTGACCTGTCGAAGATCGAGGCCGGCCAACTTGCGCTCGAACTTTCCGATTACTCCCTCCAAGATATTGCGCAAACCGTCCGCAGCACGCTGGAGCCGCTGGCCGCCGACAAGAAGCTCGCGTTCAACGTCGAGTTGGCTCCTAAGCTGCCACCAGGCCGCGGCGATGGGCGTCGCCTAACACAGGTTTTAATTAACCTTGTCGGCAACGCCATTAAGTTCACTGATGCCGGCGAAGTCGTCATCAAGGCTGCGGCGGCCGATGGTTCATTTCATGTGTCGGTACACGACACCGGCCCAGGTATCTCCGTAGACGATCAGGCTAAGCTTTTTCAGGAGTTCCAGCAGGCGGACAATGCCATCACGCGGAAAAAGGGTGGAACCGGCCTAGGGCTTGCCATATCGAAGCGCATCATCGGAATGCACGGCGGCAAAATCTGGATCGAGTCACAGGTCGGCAAGGGCTCAACATTTTCCTTCACGCTACCAGTCATCGTCGACCGGCAAGTCGGTGCGGAATCAAACTAGCCGACATGTCCGTTGATGGCCCTTCACGTCACTATCGCCAGGTAGCCCACTTCCGCTTTTGGTGAAGGCGGACATTATTCGATCGCTAATTTCGGCATCTCAAACCTCGAATTCAACCGAAGAAGCAACATCTGACCAGACAACGCTCTCGCCGTTTGTCAAGTCAGCACATCAACCAATCTGACCAGACGATACTTTCCCAGAATGTCAAGTCGGCCATTTCGGCACCCCCCAAGCGCAACCACAGGAGCGTTGACCGCGAGCGGGCTCGTCGCGGTCTCAGGAACATCCTTCTTCCCAACATCCAACTTCGTCACCCAAACCGCCCTCTCCGACAGAAAGATTTGAAATCGAGGGGATAGGAAGACGGGACTTCGATGTCCGCTCCCGGTCGATCCGGACATTTCCATCCGGCCACACAGGTACCGAATGACCCATCTCGGAAGTCCGGCAAGTCGGTGGAGCCGGCGCACAGAAGTTGGTACTGGCGGCGGTTTATTCGCAAGCGCCATCATGCAGCATCCGCGATCGGATCGAGACCGAGAGCAATGCGGCCCGTGAATCGGTGTTGCCGTTTCCCTGTCAAGGGATGGAATTGCGCTCCGTGTGCGTCCCGCAACAACCGTTCAAGTCCGGTCTAGCGGTAGAAGCCGGCGCCGCCTGCCGCCTCAAGCGCCTTTTCAACCGTCGTCAGCATATGATCTGCCACGATTGTTTTGCGCACCAGCATAGCGTTGGCTACTTCAAGACTCATCGCGAAGTCGAGGTCGTTCGCCAAGCGAACCATGTCGTCCACGGCAAGGTGCA
>JBAUGC010000415.1:0-2953 GCA_049679485.1 Xanthobacteraceae bacterium | reverse complement strand
CTTCAAGTGCGTCGTCAGAGTAATTTCTATCCCATGCCTGACCAGGAGAGACGCGCCATTCGTTTCTAATGATCTCTGCAATCATTTTTCCGTCGGCGTCTGTAATCTGTGTCGAAACCTTTATTTTTCCTCCGATCGATTCGACGACAAACTGCGATGCCTTGAGTGCTGGCAGCAGAAAAGCGCCATTTGCGTCTTTTTCCATTTCGTCATAGGTGCCGCGTCCAAAGTCCTTGGGGGCCAATACGACCCCCGTTTGTCCAATTTGAATTAACGGCATTGCTCCGCCGGCATTATTTGCAGAGAACAGCAATTTCGCCTTAGGAGCGAGAACGCCGGTATAGCTACGGACGGCATCCGGGCGGAACCAATAAGCGAGAAGAATCAGAACTCCGCCAGTCGCAAGTGCGCTGCCTATCAGAACAGGAAGCGGCCGTCCTCTTAGGCCAAGAACTATGACGGCCCATGCCGCGACCAACAATGTCTGGGTCGCGGTCACGCTGAATTTCCCGCTAAGTGCAAGCGCTCCGAGAATGATTGCAGCGGAGAGCGCGGTATAGGGACTCTCGATAAGTCTCTCGATTCCGGCCATGGCGAAAATCCCCTATCGGCACCATTATTCCCGATAAGGCGTCCAGACAATCGCCGTTTTGGCGATTATCCGGGGCTTGACAGAAGCAAATTGTTTCGATAATATATGACTATCCTGAGGTTTTAAGGGGTAGTCGCCGTGAAAAAACATCCTAAGCCGGTTCACCAAATGACCGAAGGCCAGTTTGAGGATATGTTTCCTATGGGCGACGATGATGCCCCAAAGGCTTATCTGAAGGCCCGCCGCTGGCCGCAGGGCGTTCGCTGCCCGCGTTGTGGCAATCCTGCGGTCTATGACCTGCCGTCGCGCAAGTGGCATTGGCAGTGCGAGAAATGCGCGCCAGACGGATATCGGTTCTCGGTCATTGCTGGAACCGTCTTTGAAAATACCAACAAGCCCCTGCGGCAGTGGTTCAAGGTCGTTCATCTGATGACCACCAGCAAAAAGGGAATTAGCTCGCTGCAAATTCAGCGGCAGATGGGTTTTGGCTCTTACGAGACTGCGCTGAACATGACCCACAAAATTCGCGCCGCAATGATGCAGCCCCAAGAGAAACTTGGCGGCATTGTCGAGGTTGACGAAACCTATGTCGGCGGCGATGACAAAAACCGGCATTGGGATAAAAAGAAAGGCAAAGGCGCCAAGATGCCGGTCATTGGTGCCGTGCAGCGCAAGGGCAATGTTATTGCTCGCGTACTCGGTCGCGTCGGGACAGGCGATTCCGTTCTGACGTTCATCACCGAGGCCGTATCTGACAAAGGGTCGCTGCTCGCGACCGACGCATGGCCCGGATATAAGGGCATTCCGACTGCGTACCCGCACGGCTCCGTCGATCACCACCGGCATCAGTACGTTGTCGGCGCGGTCCACACAAACACGATTGAAGGCTTCTGGTCGATCTTCAAGCGCGGTGTCGTCGGTACCTTCCACAAAGTCAGCGCCAAATATCTGCCGCTGTACGTCGCGGAGTTTCAGTTCCGTTACAACAACCGCGCCAATGCGGATATCTTTGGTGCTGTAATCGGCGGCGGTTGCTGACGGAGGTTGTTCCATGCCTTTACACCACACAAACATCAAATTTCTTGAAAGCAGGATGGCCGAACACGATTGCGTCGCTTCGTGCGACCGAATCGAACTCGATAGCGACGACGTGGTTTACAGGATCGAAAGGACGGGCCAGCGCGACGGCCTGTACCTTTTCTATAGCGACGCTTACGAGTTTGGCCCGGCGGAATATTCTGGACGCCCAACCCTGATCCGCAGAGGAAGTATCATTTTGTTGAAGCCAGAAACTAGACTTGGTGGTGACGTTACGGAGCGCAGCAGCGCGGATGGAATCCTTGTAGGAAAATTTCGCACTCTCATGGGCGCGCTCAATTGGAGTGATGTGTCTAAGTATAAGCCTAAATGATCTTTTCATGTTTGGTGTCCGCCGCAAACACGTCATATCCAGGCATTTCATCGGCTATGAAAAACTTGACGTGCAAGTCATGGCCAAACCGTTGCTTAAACTCGTTGGCAAGCTGGCCCTTGATGCGCCTAACCGTTTTCCCAACAACCTTGTCCGAGATCGGCTTAAATCGCACGATAACATCAATATCTGACGTTCTGAAATGATCGTGAACGATTGAGCCAAACAATGCGGCTTGCTGGATATGGAATTTCTGTTCCGATAGCTGGGCTATGAGCCATCTAGACGCCTGCTTTTTCAGGTCGGCATTTTCAAGCTCAGCGATGCTTTTAGGAATTACCCGGCCAAAATTTGGATCGCGCCAAGCGCGCCAAAGGATTGCGCACACCAGAATTAATACGGCTGCTAGTAACGCGCTCGGAATCCAAAGGATTGGCGGGATGCTGTAGATCAAAGCCACGAAAGCGGTGCCGATCATTGCGAGCACCGCCAAGGCAATCGTCCCGGCAGACGGGAACAGCCATGCCAAGACAGAGGCATCGCCTGTGCGACGCCACAAAAAGCCGAAAATGCGGGTAAGTCCGTTGATAGCCACGACGAAATCCTCCCTCTACGGGCACTGTCCGTAAAGTTACCATTCTGCCAGTTGCGATTAAGGCGACATTCTACTTCTGTCAAGCGGCAGATAATCGCCGCCGTTTTTCATGTCTCGTTTTCGTTGACATAGGTCCCGATTTCAGCTACATGACGGACCAATCTCGCTCACGAGGGACGCCTTCGCGAGGGCACTCCTGAAAGCGGAGCGAGTGCGGTTCCCGCGCGCGGATTTGCAGTCCGCTCTCGGGCGACCCGGACACCGCCCGGCCGGCATAAAGACCGGCCTGCGAGGAGCTCGCTGTACTGGAGGATGGGGAACGCAGGTGGCTCTGCGTCAGGTCGCCGTCCCAGAA
>JBAUGC010000414.1:0-5482 GCA_049679485.1 Xanthobacteraceae bacterium | reverse complement strand
TGTCAGCATTATCGTCGGCGGCACTCGCGGCATCGGCCAGGCGGTCGCACGCACACTCGCGGCACGCGGAGGGAATGTTTTTGTGATCGGCCGCAACCCCGAGCGTCTCGATGCGACGCTTCAAGATTTGAGAGCTTCCGGACACGGACTGCACATCGGAAGGGTGCTGGATGCTGCGGTTCCTGACGACATGTCGGAGATGGCGGCGGTATGTGCGCAGACGTATGGTCGCGCGGATCTTCTTGTTTTCTCTGCCGTGGTTGCAGGCTATGAGGAAATTACCCGATTACCGCCGCAAATGTTGGACCTGCCGGTAGTTGCCTGGCGCAAAGCCCTCGACGTGAATCTCCACGGCGTATTTCTCTCCAACCGAGCCGTACTCCCGCTGATGATCCGGCAAGGACAAGGAGACATTATTAATATCGGGTCGGCGCTGACGCGGCATGGCATGCGCGGTCGCGCTCACGCAGTCTCTTACTCCGCGACAAAATACGCGCTCGCTGCCTTCACGCATTGCCTTGCGTCGGAGGTCGGCGAGCATGGCGTCAGGGTTAATGCGATCTTTCCGGGTACTGTCGCCACGCCGTTGATCGAGAATACGGTTCTCGCACGGGAATTTGGCGGCCAAATCGCCGCTGAGCATCTTGCGCAGATCCTGGTTCGTCTTCTGGAATTTTCCGCCGACAGCATGCCTCTCGATCCCTTCATCCTGCCGATGCCGGGCAACCCCCTTGGCATTCAAGACCACGGAGCACGAAGTGGCGCGGGATCTTGAAGATCGCTGCGTGATCGTCACGGGCGCTTCCGGCGGCATCGGCAGCGCATGCGCAAAGCTTTTTGCCGCACATGGGGCCAAATTGGCTTTGGTCGATCGGGACGAGGCGAAATTATCGGCGCTGGCAGCCGAGATTAATGCAGACGCTCTTCCGCTGGTGCTTGACGTTACCTCCGAAGACGACATGGCGCAGATGGCGTCGCGCGCCGTAGAACAGTTCGGCGGTATCGACACGCTAATCGCAGCGGCGGGAATTCTGCGAACCAGTGGCGAGCCAAGAACTGTCGTCGACACATCATACGAAGAATGGCGTACCGTTATCGACGTCAATTTGACTGGAACGTTTCTCAGCAATCGAGCCGTTCTGGCGGCCATGCTGGAACGTGGCTCCGGCGATATTGTCAATATCTCCTCAACCTCCGGCCGTCAGGGACGGCCATTCGACGCCCCCTATGCAGCTTCAAAATTCGGCATTATTGGCTTGTCGGAATCCCTTGCCGAAGAAGTAGGTCGGCGCGGCATTCGCGTACAGACACTTCTCCCGGATGCCGTTAGAACCACGATCTGGGACCAATCCGGAACCACCGCCATACGGCCGCCGCACATGCTGACGCCGGAGCGAGTCGCCGAGTTTGTGCTTTATTTGATTACGCTGCCCAGAGATGCGTTCCTGCTTAACCCGATGCTCTATCCGCTCAATGTGCGGAGCAAGCGCGCAACGCGGCCAAAATAACAAGCGGCTATTAGCGTCGCCCAAACCACCGCGATAAGCGAACCTGAAATGCTCCTGCGATGCAAATAGTACCTACGGAAACCCAGGGCTTCCGGCCGGCGGCCGGCCTCTCGATGCGTAATTTCAAATGCATCGCACAGGGCGGCTTTGGCGACGGCTATAACAACTTTGCCCATTCGATGGCGTGGTTCGACGGCAAGCTCTACGTCGGAACCACACGGCAGAATCTTTGCATGCTTCGCCTGCAATCAGCTTTTGAGACATTGCCGTTCTACAAGTGGCCGGTCGAATGTCCCGATACGCTCGATGAGCTGGATAGACTGGATCGGAGCGCACAAATTTGGTGTTACGATCCGGCAGTCGAGCGCTGGGAAATGGTTTTCCGTTCGCCGCAGGTGCAAAGCAGCGCTGGCGGTAGGGTGGCACGCGAAATCGGTTATCGCGCCATGGCGGTGTTCCAGGGCGAGTCCGGCCCGAAGCCCGCGCTCTATACTGCCGCGTGGGCGCCCCGTCGCGCTCCGGGCGGCAATATTTTGAAGAGTTTTGACGGGAGGACGTTCGAGTGCGTGACGCGCCCTGGAATCCTTCAGCAGCCGGTCCACGCGTCGCGGAGCCTCGCAACATTTGGCGATCGACTGTTCTTCTCGCCTACCGGGCGAAGCGGCACCGATGGTGGCCAACAGAACACCGCCGGAGTGCCGCTCATATTCGAAAGCCGCGAACCGGGCGCGCAAGAATGGACGGAGGTGAATGAGCCCGGCTTCGGTGAAGCGGGAAATCTCGGCATCTTTTCCCTCGTCGCCGACCGGGAGCGCCTTTATGCTGGCACCTTCAACCTTGCCGGTCTTCAGGTCTGGGCGAGCGAGTGTCGGGGCACTCCGCCGTACAAATGGCGCAAGCTTCTTGATCAGGGGGCCGGGCGCGGTCCGCTGAACCAGATGGTCATGTCGATGCTGCCCTTCAAAGGGGCGCTCTACCTTGGAACCGGCCTTCAAGGCGGCGGCAATGACAGAGTGAACAAGATTGGTCCGGCCGCGGCCGAATTGATCAGGATCAATTCGGATGGCACCTGGGACCTGATAGTGGGCGAAGAACGCGACGTCGATGGGAAACGATACGAGCCGCTCAGCGGATTGCGGTCGGGTTTCGGTAACTTCTTCAACGGCTATGTGTGGTCGCTCGTGGCACACAACGGCTGGATGTACGCAGGTACCTACGACTGGAGCGTCATGCTGCGCTGGAGCACTTTAAGCGAGTCACCACCGAAGGTAGGAAAGTTTTTCAATCTGCTTGGTCCTGAATCCCTTGTCGCCAACGCGAGCGGTGCTGAGTTGTGGCGAAGCCGCGATGGCGAGAACTGGATGCCGGTCGACAAGCGCGGCTTTGGCAACCCCTATAATCTCGGTATCAGGAACTTCGTTTCAACGCCGAACGGCTTGTTTGTCGGAACCGGAAATTTCTTCGGTCCACGCGTCGCCGTTCGCCGTGGTTCAGAATGGGTTTATGAAGATAATCCTCGCGGCGGCCTGGAAATCTGGCTGGGCAACGATGGAGAAACCGATTGATGGGCGGGTTTCTTCTCGATCGCAGAGTTCTTTTCCGGATCGCGCATGTCTGGTAGAACCCCGGCGAAATTCTTCACATCGACGGCAGGCCATGCAAACGGGCGATCAGGCGGCGCTCACGGTCGGTTCGTCGGGCACGAACGCGCCCGGCCAGCGCTGCCGCGCACGGTCCTAATAACGGTATCCGGCTGCCCCGAGCCGGACAACGGCGATATTGGAAACAAGGACATGTTGATGACAACGGCGGAAGGTCGCTCGGCGATTGAAAACAAGGTAATCGCAATTGCAACCGAAACGGTCGCGGATTGGGGCCTCGATTTGCCCGGACCGATCACGACGGACACCAAATTAATAGAAGATTTGAATTTTGAATCGATCGATATCGTCCAATTTGCCGTGGCTATCGAACGCGCCTTTGATCACAAAGGCTTGCCGTTTGAAAAGCTGTTTATGAAGGACGGCGCTTTTGTCGACGACGTCACCATCTCAGAGCTGACAGATTTTCTTTGCACCGAATTGGCTGCGCCGTGAAAGGCCACTAGCAACCGTGCCGCGTTCGCGTTGCTGCCGCGCGGTTGAAACAGTATAATTCTCGCAATTTGCATCGGCTCGCGGCAGGCTGGCGGCGATCGAGAGGCGGTTCCCAGGGAGTCCCAAGATGCGCATCACTGAAATTTCCGAGCCATTCGGTTCTACGATCGAAGGTACGCCGCAGGAAAACGTCAGCGACATTGACCCGAATATCGTCCGGGATTTGATCAAATCGCGCGGCACCGTGATGTTTTGCGGCTTCGGCACACCGCTTGCCGAGTTCGAGCAGTTCATTCGGCGGTTCGGCGACGACTTCATGACCTATCAGGGCGGCTCTTATGTCCGTCAGAAGGTTTCGGCAGACGAGAGCCTGCTCTCGACCCGGTCGCAATACAGCCGCGAGGGAGAGGATGCGTTCGAACTGCCTCTCCACGGCGAAATGTACTACATGAAATCGCGGCCCGTAATGTTGTGGTTCTTCTGCGAAAAGCCGGCCAAGAGCGATGGCGAAACGACGGTGTGTGACGGCGCGCAAATCTATGATGCGCTCAGTGATGAATCCAGGGACCTGCTTGCGAAGAAAAATTTGAAATATGTCCGCCGCTATAAGGACGGCGAGTGGCAGCGGATTTACCAAACCGAGGATGCCGACGAAGCCATCAAATTCTGCGCCGCTAATGGCCTAAGCGCGCGCCTCGATGATAGCCGTGCGCTCGCGACCGAGTTTGTATCTCCCGGCATTATTAAGAGCCGTTGGGGAAATTATTTGGTCTACATCAACAACATGCTTCCCGTGCTCTGGCAGGAGCGGCAACTTGGGCGGCAGGCCAGCATCGTGCGGCTGGAAGACGACTCAGTGATTCCCCAGAAACTGGTTGACGAGGTTGTCGCGGCGCAGAAGCGTCTTATCATTCCGATGGCTTGGCAGCGCGGCGATTTCGCCGTTCTCGACAACACCCGTGCGATGCACGGACGCCGCCCGTTCGCGGATCCCCAGCGGGAAATCTACTTACGGATGGTGCGCGAAGTGGCTTTTTGAAGCTGCGGGTCCCCGCAAGTTTTTTAAGACTGACAAAAGCCAGGTTGCCCCAACGAGATTGCCGACGCCGCGAGCTTATGCCTTTTTCGACGCTCGACGCGTTGTTTTCTTGGGTGCAACGGGCGACATTTGTTTTTGATTTGAATCCAGCGCGGCGTGATTAGCGCGTAGTCGTTCCACCTCTTCGGTAAGTTGCCGGACCCGGTCTTGGAGCGATGAAATGAGCGCGCTGTCGCTATCTGAGTGAGACACGTCGCTATGCTGCCGCGCCTGAGTCAAGCGACGCCGTAGCATGCCGCGCCGACCCAACCGGCCAACCCCACCGCCCGTGCCAGCATCCTGTCCTGATAGCCCTGGCCGGAAAGCATCGTCGTCCGCACCGGGCGGAAGATCGTCGCCATGTTGGATTGCGATCCGCAGCAACCCGCGAACGGGCCGATTTCCTGCACCACCGGCACCTCTGCGCTGGGCGAGTCCCTGCGACCGCTTTCGGTTGCCCTGCCGCGGCGCCTCCCCACCCTCGGCCTGACGACGCCGTTGCATTTCACGCAATTTTGCCCGACGCGGATCGATATCTTCCGGCGGGACGTTGGTTTCCGGTTTCTGTTGGCTTCGCACTTGTCCACGCAGCTGCTTGAGCGCGCGAAGCCTTTCACGGCGACGCTCTTCGTTATCGTTGGTCAGTGCAGTCGCCTCCTCGCTGCGAAACGCTCATTCACGGGCGTTTCGTCAGCCACGCGTGCCTATCCGAAACCGGAAAGTTGCAGAGCGCGGGCACGTTATGGTGCGTGGCGGCCGCGCCGGCGTCGACCGAACCGCCTGGCAACGGACTTGTTATG
>JBAUGC010000413.1:0-7232 GCA_049679485.1 Xanthobacteraceae bacterium | reverse complement strand
CGCCAGAGCTGCTCGTAGCGCTGATGCGGCGTCATTCCGGGTTTCGCCCAAATGTGGGAAAAATGTGAAAACTTCATCGGATCAGAACGATCCCTGCCCTACCTTTGAATCCGTTATCGGGTGGTGGTGCCCGTGGAGGGAATCGAACCCCCACTCCTTGCGGAACACGATTTTGAGTCGTGCGCGTCTACCAGTTCCGCCACACGGGCTTTTTAGTGGTGCATGATCTTATCGGAGAACCGGCTACCGCTTTTCCGGACCACGCTCCAGGCCGCCATCTATATCGCCGGCATCCGCGCTCGGCAAAAGAAAATCGGCACGCCGCCACTGCTGCCGGCAAGCAACGCGCCGGACTTGCAATAGCCTACAGGATCAGCAAATTGCTGCGCACCGCAAATGGCGCGGCAGCGAGGTCGGGATGAGGGATACCCGGATCAATCGGCTTCGCCGGGACCCGGCTGCAGCCGCGGCATTTGCGATCTTTGTGCTCAGCGGAGCGACCATCCTGGGCGCGTGGTACTTTCAGCTGGTGGTGAAGCTGCCGCCCTGTCCGCTCTGCCTCGAAGAACGCATTCCCTACTATGTCGTCATCCCGCTTTCGCTTTTGACGGCGATCGCCGCACTTGTGCGGACGCCGCGCAAGCTTATCGCCGTCGGCCTTGTGGCGATCCTCGCCGCGATGCTTTGTGGCGCCGCGCTCGGCACCTATCACGCCGGCGTGGAATGGAAGTTTTGGCCGGGCCCTACCGACTGCTCGGGACCGGTGACCGATTTCACCAAGCGAGGGTCACTGCTTGATCAATTGCAATCGGTCCAGGTGGTGCGCTGCGACGAGGCAGCGTGGCGCCTTTTTGGCATTTCGCTCGCCGGGTACAATGTGCTGATTTCGCTCGCGCTGGCAGCGATCGCCGCTTGCGGCCTGCGCGCCGGCAAAGCTCCCTGACGGAGCATTTTAGGAAAGTTCTCCGAGACTGACGCGAGTTTCGATTGTGCTTGCCTCTGGTGTTGGCGTTGCTGTTCGACTAAGGTTCTCGTCTTGGATTTGACATCACTTGCACATAGCGTTGCCTCCTCTCTCCCATGAGAGCGCAAAGTGAGGAGAAAGATATGGGCCTGTTAGACAGTTTAGGTCTTGGTGACCTGCTGAAAGGTGCGTTGGGCCAGGTAGAAACGGCGGCTCTGCCGGAACTCGTCAACGGCGTGCTGGCCAAGACGCAGTACCACGACCTCAACGGCCTTGTTGCCGCCCTGCAAAGCGGCGGCCTCGGCACCCAGGTCCAATCGTGGCTTGGCCCGGGCGGGAATCTGCCGGTCACCGAAGATCAGCTCAAGGCCGTACTCGGCAACTCGCAGGTGCAGGAATTCGCGCGCCATCTCGGACTGCCGGTTGACCAGACGCTGAAGGTGCTGGCGCAATATCTGCCCGACATCGTCGACAAGGCATCCCCGAACGGAGTACTCAAGCCCGCAGCGTAATCGCGGGTTGTCGTCGTATTGTGTTGATTTTCTCAGGCTCTGATTGGGAGGAGCAAATGAAGGCGTTCGCTATAGCTACTGTTCTCGCTTCAGTATTCTGTGTCGTCACCGCCGCCCAGGCCGCTGACAGCTGCAAAATGCAAGCAGGCGCCAAAAACCTGCACGGCGCGGCCCTGGCGAGCTTCGCGAAAAAGTGCTGCAACGACCAGGCCGCCGCCCAGAATCTGCACGGCGCGGCGCAAACAAGCTTCACAAAGAAGTGCATGGCGGACTCGGCCAGCTGATCTGATCCATTGCATGGGCCCCAGGGCGCTTGGTTATTGACAATCCAGGCATAGGAGAATTGCCGTTATGAAAACCGCTGTGTTGATTGCCTCCGGAGTTTTTCTCGCCAGCCTTGCTGCGATTCCCATGCCGGCGCAGGCACTGACGGCGAAGGAGTGCAGCGCCAAATACCAAGCGGCCAAGGCCGCCGGAACGCTTGCCGGCATGAAATGGAACGACTTCCGCAAGGCGCAATGCGGCGCTGATGCCACGGCAGCGCCGCCCCCGCCAGCACCCACGAAAGCAGCGGCACCACCACCCCCTGAGAAGACCGCCGCGCCCTCTCCGCCGCCGACCGGCGCGCCTGCTGAGAAAAAAGGCTCACCCGGCAAACAGGCCTATCTCGCGCGTCTACATGCCTGCTCCGCAGACTGGAAGACCCTGAAGGCGGACGGCAAGCGTCCGGCAGGAATGAAATGGCCGCAGTTCTGGCACGAGTGCGACCAGCGTAAGAAAGCTGAAGGAATGTAGTCTTCGACGGGGCAGCAAAGTAGGCGCCGACTGGTGGGCGGTGCAGGGATTGATCCTCGGACGCCAGCGGTGCTGAGCTTCCGACAGAACCAGTCTGTCGTTTGGGTTTTTCTCTCCCATCGCATGACCCGCTTGGGACTTGGAATTCATTAGCAGGACCTACTTTTGTGGAGCACCAAGTTCGTGCGGAGCGACGCTCCGGCCGCTGCGGATGGTTTTTCGTTTTCAAGCAATTATGAACGTCAAACGGCGCACGGGACGAGCTATGCCCATGCTGTTGCGACCGGCACTTCCGCGCGAGGCGGAGGCCACGTAGGCCGCGTAGAGATAGCCGCGCGCATCCGAGCACCGGCCGTTTCGTCGGCTACTCGCCACGGGTCTGTTGCCAACGCCAAAAGCGCCCTGCACGCGCGACCATTCTCCTCGATCAACGAGGCCGTTTGGGTTCGTTCTGCTTCAGGAAGAAAGGCCGACCCTCAGGAGGCCACTCCTAAAGTAACCTTATAGCCACGTATCCAAGGAGACCTATCCAGGCCACTGTCGTAATCAGTGCGACAGCCAGACCGGCAACCGGCCAAACGTGACGAAAAATGGCGAGCATGACGCATAATCCCTGTTTCTCGTTTTCGCGCCCTGAGCCGCAGAACCAATCAGCTATCATGACCGAATGGCGGGCAGGCCGCTGGACCACCATCTAGCCCGGGTCAAAAATCCCTACAGTGATTTGCAACACAAATGGTTTTCCCGTCGTCACTTGATGTCCAGTGAGTTACCGTCCAGATCCTCGGCACGTTCGACCTTGATGAGCACTGCGAACCCCTTCTTCTGCGGATCGCGATCCTTTTCCGGCTGAACGAGCCGTTTCCAGATTTCTTCGTAGACCGGACCCGAATTATGGATCTTCGCGGTCCCGTAGAAGCGCGCGATGCCGCCCTTCGGCAGCAGGCCCGACTCGCGCAGCGCAATCTTGCGTAGGAAAATCGTGACCTTGGTTCCGTCCGTCAGATTGGCGTTGACGGAGCCCTTACCCCGCTCCCACAGGGCCAGATGCTCGTCATCGTACACCATGGTGCTGCCACGCGGGCTCACCTGCGCGAACCCGTTCGGCAACACGGTGGCAACCAGGCACACATTGGCCGGGAACGCCGAATTGATGTGGTCTTGCAGTGGTTTTGGAATGATGGCCAAGGTGAGCTCCTGATTGTGGCGTTGCCAGCATCTACTCTAGTGTCGCGCGCGCGAGCCATCTATCCCTATCGCGTGCTGCTTACGAAACTCCGCGTCGTAATTCATAATTTCACGCATCAGCATTCAGCAGTTTGTTTTGGACCCAAAAGCGCATTCCTTGAAGTTCACGCGCAGCCCGTCCCCCGAGCGCACATGACTTCGACCTTGGCCCGATGTGACAAAATGATCACACGTAACCAAAAAGTGGATGAGGTCGAGCGTTAGTCCCATCCCGCCACGGTTCTGCCCGGCTCGCCGTATTGAATTTCGGTTGGTGGGGATAGCGGCATGTCTTTCAGTAGCGGCGAGAGAACCGCGCATTGCCTGAAAGCAGTTCGGCTGCCTATCGCGGCTCTGGGCGCGATGACTCTTGCAGCCTGCGCTCAGTCCTCTCTCATTGGCAGCAAAGATGCGCCGCTTGCCACCCGCCAACAGCTATCGCCCGGACCTGACCGAACGGCAGCATCCGTAACCAACGGCAGAAAGGCGGCAGGGTCACCAGATCGACTGTATGGGCTTGCCAGCTTCTACACGGAAGGCTCGGAAACGGCGAGTGGCGAAAGACTTGATGGGCACAAATTGACCGCCGCTCACCGGACGTTGCCGTTCGGTACAAGAGTGCGGGTTACCAACGTTACCAATGGGCGATCCGTGACGGTTCGGATCAATGATCGCGGCCCCTTCGTTCCCGGGCGAGTCGTCGATGTTTCATATTTCGCGGCAGAAACGCTTGGAATGACCGGAACGGGCGTCGCGAAGGTCAAACTCGAAGTTGTTCCATAAAAGCACTCGAACACTCCCGAAATTATTCCCGTTTTGTTGGGACCACGGTTTTGCCCTCGAACTATTGTAGGTACGTTTACGGAGTTGTAACCCATGATACCGAATCTTTGGTTGTTATGTTCCGCGTTGTGGCGATAGCTCTGGTCGCCTTGGCGGCCTTCGATTTGTACTTCCTTGACGGCAGTCACATACATGCCGTCACGGCAATGGCTCTTTCCCTGCTACAACATTTTGTCAAATAGGCGCGGCCGTTCTTTTGGTCGCCTCAGTTCGGAATACGGTCTATGCCTCCAGGGCACGCGCCTACATAAACTTGACGCCTACAAACCGCGTGTCGGTCCACACAACTTCGCACTTGCGCTGGACGCTGCCGTCTTTGAAAAACAACAAGGTAAAGGTGCGAGGCAGGTCCGCCAATGGACGAGCAACGGTAAGGCGCGCACCGCCGTCCGAAAGGTCCCAGATCACACACGGCGCCGGAGGTTCGAGCGCGCCGAAGATTACTTCTGCCGCACGACGCCTCGGGTAGCGCGGGCTTCTTCGTTGTTCCTGACGGCGCGGAAGCATGGTTGCCACTTCCAAGAACCGACCGCGATTTTGATCGCGAAAAAGTTAAAAACTAGACAACAACCATCCAGCCCGTGCAAGTCACCAAGCGGCGGCGCGTTTACCCCCCAATTTGGGGGGATACCTACGGAGGCGAATGCATGCGATGCGGTGGGGATGCACGCTGATACTATACGATTCCTGCGTGAACATGCTCAGACCTGCACGCGACTGGCACGCGATTGCCCCGATCGGGCAACCGCGCATGGCCTCGAAGAAGTCGCCATCAGCCTCGCAGCCAAAGCCGAGGAATTGGAGCGTGAATTCGAACTGCATTCCTAGGACGTCGTTCGATTGGCATTTGTTGCTGCGAAAACCGCCACACACTGACTTCATAACATTCAAAGCCGGGATAACGCTCAAAACCCGGTCTTCGCGGATTGCGGCATTTTCCCTTTCGACGTAACTGTGGGCTCTGCGGTGCGGACCGAGCCGCGCTTTGCACTCCGGATGTCGATTGCAGAAGTCCGATCAAGATTGGCCATCTCGGCAGGGATGCGGTGCTCCGAAAATTTGCCTTTCGAGCATGGCCTGCGTTCAAGCCGGTCTGAGCGGCAAAGTTGCGTCGACATGTTCCAACGACTACCGGACAACAAGCGTTGGTTGTGCCAGACCAAGATGCGCGCAGGGATTCTAGCGCGTTAGCGCGGTCGTAAAGCGGCGTATCGCCTTCTTCGCCATTCTCCAACGCGCTTGTTTTCAAACCCTCGGTAGCACTCATGCGCTTGGGCCTCGTCCCGGGTGTGCTCGGGATTTACCCGTCACAAGCGAAAGTCGCGTTCGGGATCGCGGCTTTGACCCGGTTTGGCCGGTCTGGAGGTTTGACTCCAAAAGCCCAAACGCGGAAACTTGGGCGCTCAACGCAGTGCGTATTATTGACTATATTTACGAGTATCGCTGCTCCCCGTCGTCGGGAGCAGACGCTTGGCGACAGGCGGCGAAATCCGCCACTTGGTTGAGCCTGGTGCTGACGGCATGCAGGCCAGGGTCCGTCCAATGAACAACGGCGACAAAAGCTCGAAAAGCAGTTCTGCAGAAGCCATTCATTTCGGTCAGGTGATGGCGACCGAAGTTCGCGACGAAAAATGGCTCACCGAAGCGTATTCAATCATCGAAAAAAAGGTCGAAATACAAACAGTTGTGACCGAGCTTCGTGATTTCCTCAACATCGATCATCTCGTCTACTATACCTCCAAGCATGGAGGTAGTCCGTCCGTTGACCCTTACATTCGTTTGACTTTTCCCGCCTCCTGGCTCGCCCGCTACCTGGGAATGGGGTATGCCGACATTGATCCGATCCTCCGGGAGGGCTTTCAGCGCAGCCTCCCATTCGAATGGCGTGAACTTGCTACCAGCGGCAGCGCCGAGGCGGCGTTTCTGGCGGATGCGGCCGCTCACGGTGTTGGGCCCCATGGTTACTCTATCCCAGTTTCGACCAAGCACGGGCATCGGGGGCTGTTGGCAGCATCCTTTTCGGGCTCCGAAGGAGAATGGACCCAGTTTTTAGCGGCCACGCAGCCGGGCTTGATCCAAATCGCAAACCGGCTGCATCGCCGGGTTATTGCGGACCTTTTTGGCGAGGATCGGCCACACCTGACACCAAGGGAGCTTGAGTGTTTGCGCTGGGTCGCGCTCGGCAAAGATGCGACCGAAATTGCCGCAATCTTGAATATTTCTCCGCATACCACGCGGGATTATTTGAAATCGGTTCATTACAAACTGGACTGTGTCTCCTCCGCACAGGCAGTCACCAAGGCAGTTAAGCTCGGCCTTTTAATCGTATGAGCAAATAAATTGCGATCTGTTTTTTCAATCGGTCCGTAACTCGCACTGTTCCATAATTTTTTTTAGCCGGTCTTCTCGGCCCGCGTCGATGCGATCTCTAGCCAGCTGCATCACGCGTGAAAGGTGTTTGCCGCCCGGACTGCAGATTATTAAGGGGAGTTAGCGAGGTGATTATCGTTGTTGAAAAATCGACCGCGCATCGGTATGCGAATTTGCTCGATAAAATGTTTCGGCAACGAGCCCGATTCTTTCACGATCGGCTTAACTGGGAGGTGCAGGTTACCGACGGCAAGGAGCGTGATCGGTACGACGATGAAGGACCCGTCTATATCATCTACACCGACAATCTCCGCGGTGAAGTGAAAGGCAGCCTGCGTCTTCTACCCACCACGGGCCCCACTCTTGCTGCCGATGTGTTTTCGGATACTCTCCCGGATGCCGTTCATCTAAGCGCTCCTACCATCTGGGAGTGCAGCCGGTTTTGTCTCGATCAGAGTATCCTGTCGAGTGGCATAGAGGGAGTAGTCTTTGCTTCCAGGGTTTTGATAGCAGCGTTGGGC
>JBAUGC010000412.1:0-1972 GCA_049679485.1 Xanthobacteraceae bacterium | reverse complement strand
GCGAACAGCTTGCCGACGACGAACGCTCTAGCCTGATCCGGAGCGAGCTCTTCGGCGATAGCCGGGGCCGCTCCCAAAACACAAGCACAAACAACCGCAACGCGCAGCAACATGTACGACTCCACCTTGAACTTGAGCCTTATGTTAACGCCATTTCTTAACCGACCCCTTACCATAACGTCCCCGCCGGCCAATGAAATATTCTGCACCGTTTATCGAATTTTTACCACAATGCGCCCGCGGACTTCACCTGCCAGAATGCGCGCGCCCGCGTCGATCACATCGCCGAGTCCGACTTCCGAGGTCATCGCCGCAATCTTACCGGGATCGAGGTCGGTTTCCAGTCGGCGCCAAGCCTCTTGCCGCATCGGCAGTGGGCACATGACCGAGTCGATGCCGATCAACGACACGCCGCGCAGAATGAAAGGGGCCACACTGGTCGGCAGATCCATGCCACCGGCAAGGCCGCAGGCGGCAACCGCCCCGCCGTAGCGTGTCATCGACAGAACATTGGCGAGCGTGGTCGAACCGACGGCGTCAACGCCGCCGGCCCAGCGCTCCCTGCCGAGCATCCGCGGAGCACCGGTCAATTCCTTACGCTCGATGATCTCGGCGGCGCCCAGGCCATTCAGATAGTCAGCCTCCGTCGAACGCCCGGTCGAGGCGATAACCGTATAGCCGAGCTTCGCCAGGATCGCGATTGCGACCGAACCGACTCCTCCGGCTGCGCCGGTCACGATCACCGGCCCGCGTGCCGGCACAACGCCGGCCCGCTCCAGCTCGATCACCGCCAGCATGGCGGTGTAACCCGCGGTGCCGATCGCCATGGCGTCGCGTGCGCTTATTTTCTCCGGCAGGCGCACCAGCCAGTCGCCCTTGACGCGCGCCTTTTGCGCAAAGGCCCCAAGATGTGTCTCGCCCAATCCCCAGCCGTTGAGGATCACCCTGTCGCCCGCCTTCCACGCCGGATGCGAAGAGGTTTCGACCGTGCCGGCGAAATCAATGCCAGCGATCATTGGAAAGCGGCGCACCACTGGCGACTTGCCGGTGAGCGCGAGCCCGTCCTTGTAGTTCAGCGTCGACCATTCCACGGCAACGGTGACGTCGCCGTCCATTAAATCCTTCTCGTCGAAATCGGTAAGCCGGACCGTCTGGCCGCCTTCCGTCTTGTCGATGACGATTGCCTTGAACGCCGCCATGCTTTCGTCCCTCATTTCCTGGCCGTGCTGAAGCATGCGCGGATCGCCGCGGCACGGCAAGCGCGCAACCTATAGACCGCAAATCGGCAAACCGAAATTGGACACCGCAAAACAGCGGGCCCTAGAGCCTCGCAGTTTTGCGTCCTCTTAGCAGGCGAACAGTCGGCGTAGAGTCCGCCTCCGGGCTCTTGATCGCGGCCGCGGGCTGCTTCACCGGCCCCCAGATCGGCGCGTCCGAGCCATCTCCCCACGCCCGCGGCCGGTAGAAGGTGTGCACGCAGAGCTTATAGAGCTTCGCCATTTCGTTCACCCAGCTCGGGCGCACCCAGTAGGCGTGATAGTGGGTGGCGTGACCGACTTCGCTGAGCCAGAATTTGCCGTCGAGCACGTCCTTGGCGATGCGTTTGGCTTGCTCCCACATATCCGGCTCGTCGATACGGCTCAGATCCTTGCCTTCGCAGGCGAAGGTAAACTGACAGGCGAGATGACGGTTGGCGTTCTGATAAACCACGCCGCAGACGTTGTCTGGATAACGCCCCGAGAACACGCGGTTCATCACCACCTGCGCAACCGCCATCTGTCCGCGCAACGGCTCGCCACGTGCCTCGAAATAAACCGCGTCGGCGATGCACTTCTCCGCCTTCGCGCGCGGTTTGCCGGCGAGACCGAGACGAGCAGCCGGGCTCTCGAACTTGCTCGTATTGCCCTTCCCGGCCACGGTTTCCCCACCGGGCCCGGCGTCGGCCGACGGCGCGAGAGCAGATAGTTTCATC
>JBAUGC010000411.1:0-2063 GCA_049679485.1 Xanthobacteraceae bacterium | reverse complement strand
GCGTTGCGCGGATCGGTATTAATCTCTGGCAATCGATCCTCGTTCTTGGCCGCGCGCCGCGCACCAAGCCGCCGCGGATCGGCGGCGGTGCGATCGTCGCTGTTGTTGTTACCATTGCCGCCATCGTTGCTTCGATGTTTCTCCTTGAGCCCGCTGCGAGCGATTGGGCGCGGCAGCTGCCGGCGTGGGTCACCGAACCCGCAGAAGAAATTACCAATTTCGGCTTGTCCGGCCGCTTCCTCTATCCGCTCGGCGTTATCATCTTGCTTCTCTCGGCGCTTATCGGGCCATGGCTGCCGCGAATAACGCAGGGTGTGTTGATGACGCTCGTGGCCCGCTTCGGCTTTCTGTTCATCGCGATTGGGCTGCCGAGCTTGTTCGACACCATCGTCAAGCGCCTGATCGGCCGGGCGCGCCCGTATATCGGCCCGCGCGACAATCCTTTCGCTTACAAGCCGTTTGTGTGGTCGCCCGAATACGCCAGCATGCCGTCGGGCCACGCGACGACGGCGGCGGCCGCCGCGATTGCCATCGGCGCTATTTGGCCTCGCTCGCGCGTCGTGATGTGGGCGTATGCGCTGATCATCATGTTCAGCCGGGTGGTCATCAACGTCCATCATCCGAGCGACGTGATCGCCGGTGCACTGGTGGGTGTGGTTGGCGCGCTTATGGTGCGCCGGTGGTTTGCGGCCCGCGGTCTGGTGTTTTTCGCCGACGATTTGCGGCCCTACCCGGGGCCTTCATGGCGCCGGCTGAAGGCGCCGGCTCGCCAGATCTTCGGCGGAACGACCGCGCCCGCGGCGTAGAGGCTCAAGTCTGCGCCGCGACGGCAAGTGCCGCGAAGCCGCGTTCGAGATCGGCGAGCAGGTCCCCGACGGCTTCAAGCCCGATGTGAAAGCGAATTGTCGGACCGCCCGGCGCCCAGCGTGTCGCGGTACGCACGGCCGTGCAGTCGAAGGGGATGGCAAGGCTCTCGAAGCCGCCCCAGGATGCGCCGATGCCGAACAGTTCGAGCGTGTCGAGAAAGGCATATACGGCCTTCTGTGGCACCGGCTTGAGCACCACGCTGAACAACCCGCAGGCTCCGGTGAAATCGCGCTTCCACAACGCATGACCCGGATGGCTCTCCATCGCCGGATGCAACAACCGCAATACCTCGGGCCGTTGCTCCAGCCAGCGTGCCACCGCGAGCCCGGAGCGATGATGGCGATCCAGCCGCACCGCCAATGTGCGCAAGCCTCGCAGCCCGAGGTAGACGTCGTCGGGGCCGACGCACAATCCGCTCAGCCGCACGGTGTTCTTGAGGTCCGCGACGGTTCCGGTGTTGGCCGAGACAGTTCCGATCATCACGTCGGCGTGGCCGCCGATATATTTGGTGCCGGCCTGGATCGAGAGATCGACGCCGAAGTCAAGCGCGCGATAGTAGAGCGGGCTCGCCCAGGTATTGTCCATCAGCACGGTCGCGCCCTTGGCATGCGCTGCCGCTGCAATGCCGGTAACGTCCTGCATCTCGAAACTCAGCGAGCCCGGTGACTCGAGAAACACGGCGCGGGTGTTCTCACGCATCAGACCCGAAATTGCGGCGCCGACCAGCGGATCGAAATAGGTGGTGGTGACACCGTACCGCGTCAGGATCTGGTCACAATATGCCCGCGTCGGTCCATAGACGCTGTCGGTGACAAGGATATGGTCGCCAGCGCGCACCACCGACAGCAATGCCGTCGAAATTGCGGCAAGACCGGATGGCAGCAACGCCACGCCGGCGCATTGCGGCCCTTCGAGCTCCTGCAGCGCGAGCTCGAGCGCTTCCGTGGTTGGCGTGCCGCGACGCCCGTACTGGTAACGCGCGCGGTGGGCGAGGAAATCCTCGGCGCTGGGATAGAGCACCGTCGAGGCGTGATAGACCGGCGGATTGACGAAGCCGTGATAGGACGCCGGATCGCGCCCGCCGGTCACCACCTTTGTGTCCGGGTGCCGAGACCGGTTGGCGCCGCCCTTTTTGCCCTCTTTCATGGCCCTGTCTCTTACGCGGCGTGTGCCGTTAATTCTGCTATTACTTCGGC
>JBAUGC010000410.1:0-17056 GCA_049679485.1 Xanthobacteraceae bacterium | reverse complement strand
GGTTGGCATCGGCGATCCAGCCGTCGGCGTCAACTATTCGCTGCAAAGCATTTCGGCGGTCGTGCTTGGCGGTGCCAGCATCTTTGGCGGCCGCGGCTCGTTTTTAGGCGCGCTTGCAGGCGCGGTTTTGATTCAGGAAATTACCGCCGCCACCGGATTTCTCGGCCTCGGGACCGCCTGGCAGTATTGGCTGCCGGGGCTGTTGATCCTTGTTGCTGCCGGCATGTATTCGCGCACCCGAGCGTCGGCTGCTGCGCGGCAGGTGTGACAACGGCCATGTTTGAGTAAATCGGAAGGAGTGACGACTATGGCAGTGCGCGAAACCAGCGCCTTCAAGCTCAACCCCGACGACTTCAAGTCGGATCTCTCGCTCAAGGAAGAGCGTGGCTGGCATAAGATGGACGTCCGTTGGTTGATAACGGGCGCAACCGTCGGATCGACCAAGACCGTTGTTGGCTTGACCAAGATGCCGCCCGGCGTGAAGTCGAAGCACGCGATGCATCGCCACCCAAACGCCGAGGAATGGGAGTTCATTCTCGAAGGCGTCGGCCTGAAGCATGTAGGTGAAGACTCGTTCTTGCTCAGAGCCGGGGAACTGGCCTTCATTCCGCGCGACGTCTATCACGGCCTCGAAAACGCCTCCGAAACGGAGACCCTGGTGACCATCTGGGGATATTGCGGTGCTTCGAGCCTGGCAGAGGCGGGCTACGTCGTTCTCGATGACGACGGCGCCGCCGCGGAAAAACCGAATTCCAAATAGTCAAAGACGGCGCGGCGCACCGCCGCAGGCGGCGCATAGTCGCGCCGCAACAGAAGGAGGAAACATCATCATGGATCGCACACTCATCAAGAACGCAACGATCATCTCCGTTGACCCCAAGATCGGGGATTTGCGCGGTGGTGACATTTTGATCGAGGGCAGCAAGATCGCCGCCATCGCCCCGTCGATCCCGGCCAGTGGCGCCGAGATCGTAGATGGGACCGATCGGATAGCCATTCCGGGATTTATCGACACCCATCGCCACACTTGGGAGGCGCTCCTGCGTGGCACTGGTGCCGACTGGACCTTGGCGCAGTACTTCACCGGCGTCCGCAAAGTGATGGGCGGCCTTTACACGCCCGAGGATAATTACGTGGCCAACAACCTGGGCGCGCTCGATGCACTCGACGCCGGAATCACCACGCTCTATGACTGGTCGCACAACAACAATTCCCCTGAGCATTCCGACGCATCGGTGCAAGGGTTGATAGACTCGGGCATTCGCGCCGTGTTCGGCTACGGCAACGCCAACGCCGAATGGCTGCCGATCAGCAAGATTCCAACGAACTACGATGACGTTCGCAGGGTGAAGAAGAAATATTTTTCGGGGTCCGACCAGCTGGTGACGATGGCCCTGGCGCCGCGCGGCGCGCAGTATACGACGATGGAAATCACGGAAGCTGACTTCAAGGTCGCCCGCGATTTGGGCCTGCGCATTACCGTGCACGCCGGCGACGGATTGTGGGGCATGAACAACGATCTCGGCCGCATGCACGCCAAAGGCTTGCTGGGGAGCGACATTACCTACGTGCACTGCAACACGCTGAACGACGAGGAGTACCGGCTGATCGGTGAAACGGGGGGAACCGCATCGATTGCCCCCGAACTCGAGATGCACATGGGTCACGGTCTTCCGCCAGCCCTCAAGCTGCTGGCCGCCGGCGTGCGTCCAAGCATCTCGATCGACGTTGTCACCACGGTGCCCGGCGACATGTTTAGCGCCATGCGCGCTCTGATCGCCGGCACGCGCCTGATCGTCAACATGAAGGCCCTCGAGGAAAAGGTGATTGTCGATCCGCTGCCCTTGACCAGCCGCGACGTGCTCGAATTCGCAACGCTGCAGGGCGCCAAGGCCTGCGGCCTCGATGACAAGACCGGCAGCCTGACCCCCGGCAAGGAAGCTGACATTGTTCTCATCAACACCAACTCAATGAACCTGATCCCGGTGAACAATCCGATCGGCTCGGTAGTCGAATTCTCGAATGTCGGCAACATCGATACTATCTTCATCGCCGGCAAGACGAAGAAGAAGAACGGCAAACTGGTTGGCGTCGACTTTCCCTCTTTCCGTAAGCGAGTCGACGCCCAACGTGACGCGCTGTTCGAGCGCGCCCATGCGCCGACTGACGGGTCCTGGATCGTTCGGCCCTATACCGAGGAAGCAAAGTCGGAATTCTGACCGGCGGCCGCGGACGAGCGGACGTGGCCCGGAAACCGTCAACGACGAACGCGGAAGTGGCGTGGCGTGGAAGCAATGACACAGCAGGCCAGCGGAGACCGCGCAGCGGTGTCGATCATCACCGGCTTTCTCGGCAGCGGGAAGACCACTCTTATCGCCGCCCTGCTCCGGCAACCGGAGATGCAAGGGACCGCTGTCATCGTCAACGAGTTGGGTGCGGTCGGCATCGACGACGCCATCATTGCCGAGGCGACAGACGAGCGGAATGTTCTCCTGCTAAAGAACGGTTGCCTGTGCTGCACCGCGGGCGACGATCTGATCCAGACTTTGTGGGGGCTGGCGCGGCGTTCGGCGGGTCCGCCACCGCGCCGGATCCTGATCGAAACGACCGGCTTGGCCGACCCGGTGCCGCTGTTGCTGCGACTGATGGGCGATCCCCGCTTGCGCGACGCTATCCGGCTCGACGCAGTGGTTGCTACGGTGGACGGACTCAACGGCCTTGCCAACCTCGACGACCAGCCGGTCGCAGCCAATCAAGCCGCGGTCGCCGACCGGCGACTGATCACCAAGACCGATCTCGCCGAGCCGCGCCAGATTGATGCACTCACACGGCGCTTGTCGGAGCTCAACCCTGGCGCTGAGATTAGAACCGTCAATCATGGCGACATTCATGCGTCGCAGATTCTCGGTGTTTCGCTGTACGATCCGGAGCGCCGCAAGGCGCGGCTTGCGCGCTGGCTTGACCTGGACCGCTACCGCTCGCAAACGCCGCATTCTGACTCTGGTGGCCGTGCGACAATTCAGGCTAGCACTGGCCCCGCGCACGGCGCGTCAATCCGTACTTGGCTGATTGAGCAACCGGATGCGCTTGATTGGAATATTCTGTCGCCGCGTATCGGTCAGATCATCGTCAGTCATGGCGCCGCGCTTTTACGCATGAAAGGTGTGATCTGGACCACCGGCGATCCGCGACCCCTGGTGATTCACGGAGTTCAACGGCTATTCCATAGTCCGGTGCGAATCGAGCGTTGGCCGGGCGCGCCACGTACCAGCATTGTCATTATTGGCGACGATGGCGCCGGAGCTGGGACCGCGGTGGAACTGTTGGCGGAGGCACTGCGCGCCGCCGCGCCACAGCATATCCCGTCGTCAGCCGCGTACGCGAGCGGTTTGTAATCCTGAAAGATACACGTCGATGAAAGTCGCCGTCGTGGGACTAGGCTGGTGGGGCAAACAGATCATCAAAGGCCTCCAGAGTAGCACGAGGTTTGGAGTCCCTACGGCGTCGATCCGCTGCCGCCGGTTGGAATCGGCGACTTCATTAAGCAACACAATCTGAAGCTGGAGACCGATTTGGCTTCTGTCCTGCGCACCGAGACGGTTGAGGGGGTCATCCTCGCCACACCTCATTTGCTGCACGAGGAGCAGATCGTCGCCGTCGTGTCCGCGGGCAAAGAGGTGTTCTGCGAGAAGCCCTTGACCATGACCGTGGACGGCGCCGCGCGCATCCTCGAGGCATGTGACAAAGGTGGAAAGATCCTTGGCGTCGGCCACGAGCGCCAGTTTCAGCACTGGGCCGACGCGATAGAGAAGCGTGTGCCCTACCGTTTCACCGCAGAACAGCTTATCGAGAACATCCGGCTGTTCACGGCGATCGTCAGTTCTTCGCGGCAAGGCGGAGCACTAGTTTCGTTGTGAACGTCCGCGGCAGATCCAATTCCGGAACGATCAGCAACTTGGCGGCAGTTCCCGAGGCGCGACCGTCCCAGCTTACTCGATTTTGTTTGTCACTGCGATTCCTGTGACCTCCCTTGCATCCGTAGTTCCACTTGCCGAAGGAGCCTGACATGGCCGCGCCGCTTGCGTTCAATCACGTCGGGATAACCGTTCCCGACATCGACCTGGCTATCGACTGGTACGGATCGGTGTTGGGCTTTCGACTGATTTTCAGGCGGCTCATGCAATATCAGCCGCAGATACCCGAAGTCCGGGAGATATTCGGTCCGCGGTTCGCACGCGCCCACCAAGCGCACCTGCTGTCAGCCAATGGCGTCGGGATCGAGCTTTTTCAGTTTCTGGATCCTCCAGTCACGCCGCCCGACGATAATTTTCAGTACTGGCAGACTGGCATATTCCATCTTTGCATCACCGATCCTGACCTCGACGGACTGGTGACGCGGATCGTCGCCGGCGGCGGCCGTCAGCGCACCAAAATTTGGACGTTCCTGCCCGGCCGCCCCTATCGGCTCGTCTATTGCGAAGACCCCTTTGGAAACATCATCGAGGCGTTTTCGCACTCCTACGCGGAGACATTTTCGAACATGCCCGGCTGGGATTCCGTCGAGACGCCGACGCCGAGCGGCTGAGTCGTTCCACGATCTCGCGCTAGCTTCGTGCGAATTTTGGTTCTTGCATCAAACCGTGCGGGAGACCATCCGCGTGGAACGATGCGAACATCAGCGCGCCAGATCGGCGTTCCTTTCCGCGCCCGCGTACCTCAAGCAGCCTTCTTGCCCCACAGCCGGTGCGAGGCAATGTCGGCCCCCTCGCGCAGCGTCTTGAGCTTGGCCCAGACGATGTCCTCGGTAACCCACTCCCAGCCGACGAAAGTACCGAAGCCGCAATCGACGCCGACGATTACCTGCTGCCGATCGCCAACCGCTGCAACCACCCCCTCGATCCGTTGCGCCACCACCTCGGGGTGCTCGACCATGTTGCTCTTCGAATCGATCACGCCCGCGATCAGCATCATGTTGCCGGGCAGCTTGTGCTTGCGGATCGCCGCGGTCTCATGCTGTTTGCGCGAGTTGCCGAATTCGAGGCCGAGTGCACCCACTTTCGCCTTGTAGAGCGTCGGCAGAATGACTTCCATCGGCACGTCGTGGACGTGCGGGCCCTCCCAATTGCCCCAGCACACATGGAGCCGCACCCGATCGGCGGGAATCCCCTCGAGAGCCAGGTTCACCGCGGTGATGTGTTGTTCCAGGATCTTGACGAACTCGGCATCGGTCTTGTCCTGGAACAGCATGGTCCGCTCCATCGCCAGGTCCGGCGCGTCGAGTTGAAGGATGAAGCCGGCATTGACCACCGCGGCATATTCCTTGTGCATCTCGCGTGCGATCGCCGCCAGATAGTCCTCATAGGTCTTGTAGTAGGCGTTGAGCATCGTCGTTGCGATGATGCCGGGCGAAGCCGCGTTCATGAAGATGTCGGTGACGCGCGGCTTGATCGGTGCGCTCAGCCGCTTGAGCCGCTCGGTCTCGGCGGCGATATGCTCCGCGCCCTGGTACTTGATGTCGGCGATAGCCTGCGGCGCGTTGTTGACCTTGCCGATACGGGGCGGCAGGCGCTGGAAGAACCGCTCGGAGAATTGCGGGAACGTCGTCCAGTCCTGGCCATAGGGCCGGTCCGACACGCCGCCGAAGCCGCTCATGCGCTGCGCCACGTAGGTCTGAAAGCCGATCCTGCCCTGTTCACCATCGTTGACCTCGTCGATGCCGACTTCCACCTGCTTGTTTAGGACGTGGGTGACCCGCGCCTCGATAGCCTTTTTCAACGCGGCGGCCTCGACCGGCTTGCCCGCCTCCTGGTCGATCAGCATGCTCCCGAGCGGTTCGCCCCGCGGCAGACTGCCGGCATGGGTCACGAGGATGCGGTCCTGGCTCTTCTGCACGTTCTTCTCCCTTTGACGATCGTTATCGTTCGTGCGCTAGGCAGCGCGCCGGTCGATTATTCGCCATTAGACCAGCGACTTCAACCGGCCGCGGTCTTACGTCCTCGAACCGAGTACTTGCGCGATCTGATGGCTGGGAACCGGGTGGGGAATTTGACCAACACAATACTTCGATCATCATTAAGCTCCTCGCCCTCTTTTGCGATTTTCACGCCGCTGCATCGAAGGCGTTGAAGGTCAACCCGGTACTGATCCGCATCTCCGCGCGCGGCCGCGGATCACGCCACGGCCGGCCGTTCAACGCTGAACCAAATCCTGCAGCAAGCGGAGATTTGCCTGGTCCGGCTTGATTGTGCCCTGTTCAACGCGGTGGGCGAGTTCGGCGATCGCCGCATTGACAGCCGCCACGCGACCGAGCCGCGCGGCCTCCGCCGCGACCAGCCCATTGAGGTCGTCGACCTCGCTGCGGCGGCCCTTCATCCAATCCTGCAACACTGTGGTCTTCGTATGCGGCAACGTGAATCCTGCCAGCAGCGTATCCAGCATCTTGTCGACTAGGCGATTGGATTGACGCATCTCGTCCGCGTTCATGCCGAAGATGGGCACCACAGGATGGCCCAAAGCCTCCCCGATATCCAGCGCTTCCTGGCCCGATCGCACCATCAGCTCGCGCATGCCGGGAATGGCTATCGCTTCGTGCATCGACAGGCCGACCAAGGCGGTAGACACTAGTGTGGTCGCGCTGCTGACCAGTTTCATCCATTTGGTGGCCCGGATGTCGTCGACGATTTCGACGGTGCCCGAATGGCGGAGCAGGTCGGCGATTTCGCGTTCTCGTCCCTTCGCCGCCGCGTCAATAGCGCCGACTGCAAACCACGAACGGTCTGGAGGCGAGTGGCGCATTACGACGCCGGGGTCGAACATCATCGAGGAGATTTCGATCACGCAGCCTATGGTGCGTTCCGGACCGACCACCTCGGCGATGGTGTCGGTGGTCATCCCATTCTGCACGCCGGCAATCAGTCCATCGGGCTTCAGATAGGGCTCGATCAATTCACATGACCAACGAGTATCGTAGGCCTTCATCAGCAACAGTACGATGTCAAGCCGCGCCGTGAAGGTGCAGACGTCGCATAGATTGAAAGCCCGGACCCGCTGCTCTAGCGTCGCGCCGGGCATCTCGATTCGTATGCCCCTCTGGCGCATCGCCTGCACGTGCTCCGGCCATTGGTCAATGAGGACGACCTCATGGCCGGCTTTAGTCAGATCAGCGCCGATGGACGCGCCGTTCGCACCGCTGCCTAAGACCGCGATTTTTTTCGACATCTGGCGAAGGCCTCTTAATCCGCACCAATTTACCGGCGCGGTCGTTTCAACTTCGAGATACCCTCTTACGGCGTCGATGCTCTGAACGCTTCCGGATTTTCCCGACCGGTTGGAAGCTATAAATTTCGAATTTAGAGCGGATTGCGATTAAGTGGAACATATCGGAGTCGGGGATTCAGTTTGTGAAATCCTGTAACGTAAAGTGGTTGGTCTTACGGGGAGGGGTCCGAATTCAGCGGAAACGAAAGTTTCGGCCATTTGCCGTTACCATCGGTCGAGCGATCGGACCATCTTCGCGGCGCCTAAGGACGCCGATGTTCACGGCCGAACGGCGGGCGGCTCGCTGCGGCAGTGGTGCGCGATAGCGACGATGACGGGGAAGAGATAGGGGAAGATTCGTGCATGTCGGGGGATTAGCAGCCCGACCGAGGCGCAAGAAAATCCAGCGTTATTTCCTTCAACTTCGCCGCGCCGGTGAGTTGCATGGCGCGAACAAGTTCGACGCGCAGGTGCTCGAGCACCTCCCTGACCCCATCGGATCCTCGTACGGAGAGGCCCCAGAGCACCGGCCGGCCGATCATCACGGCGTGGGCGCCGAGCGCCAGGGCCTTGAGAATGTCCGTGCCGCGCCGGATGCCGCCATCTACATAGACTTCGGCCTTGCCAGACAAGGCGGACGCCACCTCGCCGATCGCAGCAGCGGTCGTCACCGTGGTGTCAAGATGACGCCCGCCGTGATTGGAGACTATGATAGCGCGGGCACCGCATTCGACGCAACGCACGGCATCGTCGCCGCGCAGCACACCCTTGACGATCACCGCCATAGGCGCGCGCCTTACCAGCCATTCCAGTTCTCGCCAGGTTGTCGGGTATAAGATCTTCCCAGTAAAATCGGGATGATAGAAGGTTCGGGCCATCGGCGAGCCGGGCATATTGATGTTGAGAATATCGGGTGACGGCTCATGCTGCGCGCGGGCTGCGCGCGGGCTCCAACCGCCTACCGGCGCGTCGACGGTCAGCACCAGCGCGGTGAATCCAGCAGCCGCGATGCGGTCTATCAAAGCTTCGACCTCGGTACGGTTTGGCCAGTAGTAAAGTTGAAACCACTGCGGGGCAGTGCGCCGTTCGGCGGCGACATCGTCAATCGATACGTTGGCATTGCTGGCCATCACATAGACGGCGCCAGCGGCTGAAGCGCCGCGTGCGGTCGCGCGCTCGCCTTCTGTATTGAACAATTTGTGGCGCCCGGTCGGCGCCACAAGTATCGGAGTCGGCATTGCGCTGCCCAGCAAGTTGACCCGTGTATCGACGTTTGAGATGTCGTTCAGCACCCGCGGCCGCAATCGCATGTCCCGCCAAGCCATTACATTTTCTACCGCGCTGATCTCGTCGTCAGCGCCAGCAGCACAGAATGCGAACGAGGCGGGAGCCATTTTTGCCCGCGCTTGCTCTTCCAAGGCATCAAAATCGACACTGTCCACTTTGCGTCCTCAGCTTGGCCATCCTAGCGCTCGATAGGCGAAAGCGCGGCACAACTTCCTCAAATAGCCATCACGTTGATACTTCCCGAACCTCGATCACTTTTACAATATCTCGGAACCCGGATAGCGGCACTGCATGACGCATAACCCGGAATTATCGATTGCTCAAAGCGCTAAGAAGAGAAACTCAAGGCTGCCGCCTGGGTGCCACCTGCAGTACCAGCCCGTTATGGGCTTCCGCGAGCTTGATCTGGCACGCCAATCGGCTTTCCGGGCGCACGTCATCCGCCGTGAATTCCAGAGTGTCGAGCTCCATCGCCTCGGGCGGCGCAAGCAGATGCGCGGATTCGGTGGCGACATAGACGTGGCAGGTGGCACAAATGCACGAGCCACCGCATTCGGCGAGAATATTGTCGATTGCATTGCGCTTGGCCGCCTCCATCGCGCTCTCGCCGATTTTGGCGGTAACTTCACGCTGCGTTCCGTCCGGCTCGATGAAGATTATGTTCGGCACGTAGCATGCCCACGATCAGAGAAACTGGCGGCCGCCGTCGACGATGAGGGTCTGGCCGGTGATGAAGGTTGCGTGAGGAGAAGCAAGAAATAGCGCCGCGCCCACCATGTCCTCGCGGCCGGCAGCGCGTTTGATCGCCCCCCGCGCCACGCCGTATTCGGCCGCATTTTCCATCAACCCGAGGCTCGCTTCGGTGAGCGTAAAGCCAGGCGCTAGCGCGTTGACGGTAATGTGGTGGTCTCCAAGCTCCCGAGCTAGGACGCGCGTCATAGCAATAACCGCGCCCTTGGAGGACACGTAGTGGAGCCACATTGGCGAGCCGCTCATCACAGTCGCGGACGTTATATTGACAATGGCGCCGCCACTACCGGCCCGAAGCAGCGGAGCGGCCGCCTTGGTCATCATCCAGGTACCTTTGACATTGACCGACATGACGCGGTCCCACTCGGCCTCGGTGATTGCATCGAAGGCCGTTCGTGAAAGCCCGGCGTAAACGGCGGCATTATTAACAAGACAATCGAGGCCGCCGAGTTCGTCGCTTGTGAATGCGACGAGGGCCGCCGTCGACGCGTCGCTAACCACATCGACCGCACAGGCATAAGCTTCGCCGCCCCGGTCCACTATGATCCTAGCGGTCTCATCGGCACCCCGAGCATTGACGTCCGACGCGACCACCCTCGCACCGGCACTCGCGAAGGCCTCAGCGAAGGCGCGGCCGAGTCCACCGGCCGCTCCGGTCACGATCACGCGCTTACCTTCAAGTCCCAGCCCGGTCATCGCGACGATCCAGAAAGCTGCATCAGCTCCCCAAGCCAGGCCATGGCGGATTGCTCAGCGAGTAACGCAGTGGCTGCAGCTTTTCCGATGTCGGTCAGGATGGACGGCAGAACGAAACGTTCAAGCATTGCTAACGCGATCCCGTATGAGATTAGCGTATGTTCGTCGTTCGAGCGCACGTCGAGCCACAGCTTCGCAGCGAGCCAGATCGGAACGTCGCGCGGCGCCAGATAGCCTGTCACGTCAGCGCTCCTTCGTAAGTCACATAGAGCGTCTTGTATTCGAGATAGGATTCGACTCCGTAGCGCCCTTTCTCGCGTCCGATGCCACTCTCCTTCATGCCGCCGAACGGCACGTTGTGATTTGAGCGGTGAATGTCGTTGACCCAGACGGAGCCAGCCTCAATCGACTCGGCGAGCAAAAGCGCAGTGGCGAGGTCGCGCGAGAACACAAATCCGGCAAGGCCGTAGCGCGTATCGTTCGCGAGTGTCAGGGCCTCCGCCTTGTCGTCGAACGGCATGACGCCGAGCACCGGACCGAAGGTTTCGATCACCGGAAACCGATGGCAGCAATCGTTCGGCGTTAGCGGAATTGGCGCATCAGCACGGTGTCGGGGCTGCGCCGTCGTCCAACCAATGCTTGTCAAGATGCGCGCTCATGATTTGGATGCCGTCGATACCAATGGCAGCAATTGTAGCGACGACATTTCCATCAAGCACCACCTCGATCACGTTCTTTCCAGCAATCACCCTGTCCGGTGCTGTTCTGAAATCAATCATCGCTTCGCCTCTCCCGCCGCTGTATTAGCGCAACTGGCCCCCCGTATTGTTATGTCGTTTCTCGGTCTGGCGACAGCGATCTGAAATAATGCTCGGCGTGCTGGTAGTAGCTTTCGGCCCCAATTACGTCGCCGGATTGGGCTAGCGCTCGGGCCAGTGCGAGATAGCGCTCATAGTTTCTCTGCGCGTTTTGAGCGCCTCTCGGGGCCACGCCGGCAACACTCGCTGTCGACTGGTTCGAACGGCTAGCAAACGGTCTAGCCGATTTGGCGCGGGACGCAGGGGTCATTGTTTTGGGGCCATTCTGCATGGCTCACTCCTTGGTAATGGGGGTGAATTTTGCCTCGAACAACAGAATCAGCCTCAGAGCGATCGGCATTTACGCCGCCTTTGCTCATGTCCGGACCTGCACTATTCGCGGCGAAAAATTATTTCTGAGAAGTGCTCACGATTTCCTGGAGCTAATCGATTCACTCAGCGTGGCGGTAACTGCCGACTACACGCGATATGGCTGAACCAACTACGGGCAAAATGGGCGTATCACGAGGAATTGTCAAGCACGGTTCGTGCGCCGTAGACATTGCTCAATCACCGAGGTGCAGCATTCATCATTGTGCCAGCTGATCCCGCAGCCGCCGCGTCAACTGCGTTTCCGCACCCTTTGGCAGGTGCCGCATGATGTAGGTGGAAACAGCCTCACTCGCTTCTCGCAATTGGTCAAACATCGATCCGGGCGTCATGTGGCTTTGATGTACGTCGGCACTGATGGCGTGATTCATCAGTAGCCGCGAGTGCACGGTACTGATCTTTGCCCCGGCACAGAAATTTCGAAACGAGTGCCGCAATGCGTGCGGGCTGCGATCAAGATAACGATTATTCACCTCTTCGACGTGACCGCTCCGGCTGCCGGCGCTTGGGAATACCCAAGGACGACACCCCTCCAAATCGCATAAGACCTTGCCTGCACGTCGCACTCGCTCTAGTGAGCGCATCATAGGCGGCGTCAGGGGGCACCGGAATGCTCTTGCGTTGCCGCCCTTGGGCGCTGGAATTTCGACGTATCTCTCCTTCAGGTTCACGTGCTCCCATCGCATCGCGCAAACCTACCGACGTCGCAATCCCGTCAGCGCGACCATGACCCAAAGCTCCCGCATCACCGGATTGTCTAACGCGAGCACCTGCGCAAACCACTTCGGGAGCTCGCGCTCGGACATGCCGGTCGGGCGCGGTGTTTCAGGATTGTGAAGATCATATGCCCGGAATGGGTTGAGCGGGGAGAGTTCAGGCACTTCCATGCCGAGTACTGCGTGGCGGTAGATTGCATGCCCCACGCGGCACACGCCGTTCGCCGCGTAGGGACCTACTTCCGAAGTGAGCCGGTCGTGCAGCCTCACGACGTCTGCACGGGTAATGTCCCGCAGCGCGGTCCTGCCAAAGGTAGGCGCCAGGTGCGCCTCGAATTTTTGCCGGTCACTGCGTTTCTTCTTTTCGAGGCGCGCCGCATACGATTCCCAGGCCTCGCGGAACGTGGTTCCTGCTCTCGCGTCGGGCTCCGTCAGGCGCTCTAGTCGCGCCAACTCCCCGAGAGCACGCGCCCTAGCCTCGCCGACCTTCACGTGCGCCGGATCGCCCAAGCGTTTGTAGACAGTCTGCCGCTTGCCCCCTTCGCGAAGCTCTCCCTGCTAAACCAGTCTCTTGCTGTTGCGGTTGACAATACACCGGAAGCCGGTCAGTTCGGAGTCACGGGCGACGTAGACGCCACGTTCTCCGCGGGCGTAGGGCAGCGCGGTCACGCTTTCATCGCTAAGATACAGAGACCTGTGTGTATCGGCATTCGCGCGGGCCATTGGGCCGGCTTCCTATGCTGCGCCGCGTTTGCACGGCAATTGTACGGCACCATGGCCATTCCGGCATCGGAAAAATCTTAGGGTCTCGGTTAAAATGGACCCTCGATGGTGCTGATAATGCTCATAATAATGGGATTTCGGGACCAAATGCCGTCATGAGTTGGAACAACCCCGAACCGGAAAAAGCCGCGCTAAACCAAAGCCTCGAAACTACAAATCTGGGGGTGGGGAGTTCGAATCTCTCCGGGCGCGCCACTTTTCCTGTTGAAGCTCGGCAGCACCGCAAATTCGCAAAGATGAACCGGCTAGCTTGCGTTCGCTTCAGTCGGGATACTCGCTCAACAGCAATCTCAGCGCTACTTTTCCAGCGCGATTGGCTTCGGTCATAGTCTCGAAACAAGCCTCGGAGCGCTCGATCGGGCTGGTTCGGCCGGCGCGATAGATTTCCCACTTCCACGCTTTCGGAGCGGCTGCTCTGTTATTTACTACAACGGAAAAGTCGGCATGATCGATCATGGCAAAGACATTATCGCACGACGCTGCAAAATGGTACGAAAACTTGAGTACAGCGGTGGCTTCTCATCACCGCCGATAAAAAAACCGCCCCATTGGGGCGGTTTTCATTTCATCGCTCGTTAACGTTATACCGCCTGAATGTTGCCGACTCCGATCTTGCCAGTGCGGCGGTCTTCCTGGGTATCGAAGGAAACCTTCTGGCCTTCGACCAGTCCGCGCATTCCAGCGCGCTCGAGCGCGGTGGCGTGGACGAAAACGTCCTTGCCGCCGTCGTCAGGCTGAATGAAGCCGAAACCTTTTTGATCATTGTAAAACTTTACGGTGCCCGTATTCATGGAGATATCCTTATCGCTGATTCAGGTGCACTTGAGCCAATAGACGCGCGACTGCGCGCCTCAAGACTCGGTTCGTCGATGTTTGGAGGGTCTGAACGGTGCGCCTGGCATTCAGCGAAGGCGAAACGGCCCGATTGTCCGGCCAAAAGTCGATTGTCAGTACGTACGGGAAAAGCGTGGCCTTTGCAAGGCAACAAGCGGGCTGGTGCGAAGCCGCGTGCGTAGTTCGCGAAACGAAATGAGCCGGTGTGCTGTTTCATCCCAGAGCACCAGGCGCACGCAGGCGAGACTCTGCACCAGAGTAAGTCGGCCGACGTTGGCAAGATCGGGGTGCTGGCGAAGAGCAAGCGGCAACCGGTAAAATGGAATCCGGCTGCACAGGTGGTGAACATGGTGCACGCCGATATTGGCGGTGAACCAGCGCAGCACCGCCGGCAAATCATAATGTGAGCTGCCGTAGAGCGCCGCATTGGGGAAGCTCCAATTGCCGTTTTCAGACCAGTCGGTATGTTCGAATTGGTGCTGGACGTAGAACAGCCACACCCCGATCGCGCCGCCGAGGACGGTAATCGGCAGATGCACAAGCAGGAACGGCCCAACGCCGACCCACCACACCATGCCGGCAACGACGAGCGCGATCGCGCCGTTGGTCGCCATGGTGCTCACCCATGGTACCCAGCCTTGCCGCGCCTGACCAATTGGAAGGCGTTGGCGGAGCATGAACAAATAGGTCGGCCCGACGCCGAACATGATGATGGGATGGCGGTACAGGCGATAAATGAGCCGGCGCCAGCGCGACAGCGTCAGATATTCGCGCACGGTCAGCGTGTCGATGTCGCCGGTGCCGCGAAGATCGAGATTGCCCGATGTCGCATGATGGATGCCGTGGGCACGCCGCCAGAAGTCGTAAGGTGTCAGGGTGAAAACGCCGATCACGCGGCCGACCCAGTCGTTCACCGGCCGATGGCGAAAGAACGAGCCGTGGCCGCAATCGTGCTGGATCATGAATAGGCGGACAAGAAAACCCGCGGCGGGAACGGCGAGCAACAAATAGAGCCCGTATCCGATGTGGAGTGACCACCACATCAATAACCAAAGAACCGCGAACGGCACGACCGTAATCAGAATCTCGACAATGCTGCGTCCATGGCTCGGTTCGCGGTAGCGTGCCAGACTCTGCGTCAGGGCACGGATGTCGGCCACGCGCGCTCCGGCGCCGGCTTTCGGTCTGTCGCTCAAAATTTCCTCCGTGGCCGAATGACGGACGCAGCAATTGCCATCATCGGTCTCTTACGCGCTGGCGTTAAGAATTTGATCGCGATCTCCGCAGGCAGTTCTTGACAGCCGCATGAAATTCTTCGGCGAGGCTGGCCCAGTATCTCTTTACCTATCAGGATGGTCTAGATCGCGCGGCTGCGAAGACGCGGGCGCATCGACTACACCAGCACGTTCGCATAGGAAGGCGTCTTTTTTATGCTGCGCCGCCAAACGCGCAGTCGGCGGTCGCTTTTCAGCTTATAAAGCTGAATCGCACGTTTTTACCGATGTCAGGCACCCTATAGGGCCCGATCTTGCCCGTCCACAGCGCCAAAGGACACAAATAGATGAAAGTATCGCCGTTCTTTCGATTTCGGGACCAATGTCGTGGCTAGGCTGGAAACGGTGCACTTTGAGCTTATATTCGTGCGCGTGTTCTGAATGATGTTCATTCATTTAGATGGTGCTTGTTCGTAATTCACGAGATTCGCGAGGTGCCGACCGATGGCTGAATTTGATTACGACGCTACGGCGGAGTTGTTTCCGACGCGAAGGCGCCTCCCGCGGCGTCAGTCGTTCGGGTACAAACGATTTGCGCGAGCCGCGCATGCCATCCGTTTCGCCATCGAGGACATGCCACCGGCATCTCTGGTCGGTGCGTTCCTCGAAGTCGATGAACGGAGATACGGCAGCGACGAGATTCGCCGTTTGTACGAGAGCGCCGACTACCCGCTCGCTCGTCAAGACGCACGATCATGACAGACAGGACCATCGATCTCGACGAGCGTCGCGGGATGGCTGCCCAGAAGGCCACCGATCTGCGCCGCTTGCTGGCCGAAGTCGAAGCGAACGAGAAGGCACTACGCCTTCGGCAAGATGAATTGGAAACCCATCTGCTGGCAGCGCCGGCGGCGAATTGGCATGAGGCTGCCGAAAAAGCCCGCTACCTCCTCAACCTCTTCGCGGCGACAATCGCTGCGCAGGACCCGCGCCGACAAAGGCTGATCGCCGCCGTTATTGCCGATTTCAAGCGGCTTGCAGGCGAAGGCTAGCGGCCGGCACAATCAGCGCTTTCACCCGCAACATGAGCGGCGCGACATCAAAAATCCGTCGCCGAGAGTTCATAGGATCCTCTTCGCCCCCGCTTATACGCCTTCGTGGCCGCTACGTAGATCGCCGCCCGATTGGCATCAAAGGCGAGCAACAAACTCGCCTCATCGCGCGCCATTTTCGGTTGCAGCCGCATCAGCGCATCTTCGGTCACAAAGAACGACCACTCCATCGCGCTATCATGACCCCAGAACCGCACGGCGCGTCGGGTCGGATCGAAAAATCGGCTTTGGTTCGGGAAATTGAGCACGGCCAGCTCATCGTGCCTTTTCACTCGATGCTGGAAATCCAGCACTTTCGCAGGCCTTCGGCATCGCGCGCCCACCAATAGTTTCCCTCGGGATTGCGTCCGGAGGCTTTGAAGGTCTTGAGATGGGTCTTGACTGCGACCATGGCTTCCTCGCGGGTGGAATAGCCGCGACCCACTTGCACCGCACCGGCTGCGTCCGCCCCTTTGAGCTCAAGAATCTTGAACATTATCGGCTCCTTTCGGTGCCTTTACGGGTTCGAGCGCGCTGAACCTCGCCAACATCCATCGCAACTCTCAATCAATCGAACTTCAGATGCGCCGACAGTATCAGGTCGGTCTCCGCAACCACACGTTCGTGAGCTTCGCTTCTGCTCTTGATGCGATATTGTGGGCTTTCACCTTCGGCCGGCCGCAGGCTCACGATTTCGTAGTGTCCCCTTGCCGCCGATCGCGACATCGATGGGATGAGATCGACGATCTGCCCGACCTTGAACTTGTGCGCTAGGTTCGTCATCGGAAATGTTCCTTCGGCGGTGTCTGGCATACCGTCCCATCCAAAATGGCCAAGTCCGACCCGGCCAAGTCCATGGCTAAGTCCACCTGGGCTTAATCCTTCTTGCTCATGCGCCAGAGCTGAAAACCGTGGTCGTTGATGGCGGTTTCGATCACTTCGCGGGAGAGATCGTGCGGAGGATCCCGGTCGGGCGCGACAGCGCCGATCGCATGCCAGGGACTGAACTGTTTCGGCAGCCGGCTACCCGTCAAATCGGCGCCGAACGCCCGCAGGTCAGGCCTTGCGTCGGACTTGAAAATGAATATTCGCATGGTCGTGCCTCGCTGTGGCGTGAGTTCATTGTCGTTATCAGCTGGCTCATCGAGCACAGCTGATCACCGTCGGCGGAACTGATTGCGCTGCGGCGGGCGGTTGACCGAGCCGGCCCGTTCGTCCTTGTGGCGGAAGATCAATCGCCC
>JBAUGC010000409.1:0-2418 GCA_049679485.1 Xanthobacteraceae bacterium | reverse complement strand
CGCTTGTTCTTTCCGATTCCGGCTCCCGCCAGGATGAACAAAGAACGGCCGCCCTCGACAAGCAGGCTAGAGCGGCCGTCACGTCGGCTCACGCCGGACTGGTCGCGGCGAAACAGCAACTCGACGTCTTGAACGCGGAGATTGCCGAGGCCGATGCCGCCGTTGCGCAAGCGCAGGCCGATCTTGCGACCGCGCGCCTCAATCTCGGTTATGCTGAAATCCATTCACCGATCGACGGCTATGTCGGCAACCGCGCGGCCCAGGTTGGAGCCTATGTTTCGCAAGGCACCTACCTGCTGACAATCGTTCCGGCGCACGGTCTCTGGGTCGACGCGAATTTCAAGGAAGACCAGCTCGAACGGATGAAGCCGGGGCAATCCGCGACGGTCGTTGCCGACACGCTGCCGGGCCGCATCTTTCACGGCCATCTCCTTAGCCTTGCGCCAGCCACGGGCGCTGTTTTCAGCGTGATCCCGCCGGAGAATGCGACCGGAAACTTCACCAAGATCGTCCAGCGGGTTCCGGTCCGCATCGCGCTTGACGACAGCGACGCGACATTAGGTGGAATAAGGCCCGGCCTTTCGACCATCGCAACGGTCGACACACGGCCAGACCGGAGCGGGCGAAATGACCGAGACGTCCTCCGATAACTGGATCAGGGGCTTGTTGCCATTCGTCGTGATCTGCTTCGGCGGATTCATGGCCCTGTTGGACATTCAGATTGTTGCGTCCTCCCTGCAAAACGTCGGCGGAGGCCTGTCGGCTGCCCGGGACGACATAAGCTGGGTGCAGACTGCGTATTTGATCGCCGAAATCATTGTGATCCCGCTCTCGGGTTGGTTGACCCGGGTCTTTTCCACCCGGTGGCTGCTAACGGCGTCAGCCGCCGGGTTTACCGTGACAAGCATGCTGTGCGGCCTAGCCTGGAACATTCACAGCATGATCTTGTTCCGGGCGCTGCAAGGCGCTTTGGGCGCCTCGATGGTCCCAACCATGTTCACGTCGTCGTTCCACTTTTTTCAAGGACCGCGCCGGGTCTATTCGGCCGCCGTGGTGGGCACGATAGCATCGTTGGCGCTTGGACCGATCATCGGCGGGTGGATCACCGATACGGTGAATTGGCACTGGCTGTTCTATGTCAATCTGGTGCCTGGCGTGGCGATCACGCTCCTAATCCCGCTCCTGGTCGATATCGATAAGCCCGATCTGCGGCTTCTTAGAGGGGCAGACTATCTCGGCATCGTTCTGATGGCAGTGTCTCTCGGGACCCTCGAATACGTTCTTGAAGAGGGGACGCGCTGGAACTGGTTCGACGATACAACCATCGAGACCTGCGCCTATATCGCCGGCATCAGCGGCGTGCTCTTTATCGCCCGCAGCCTGACCTTCGAGCGCCCGGTAGTCGACCTGCGCGCCCTGACCAATCGGAATTTCGCGGTCGGATGCTTTTTGTCGTTCGTCACCGGGGTGGGAATCTTCTCGACGATCTATCTGACACCGCTGTTTCTGGGATATGTGCGCGGATTCAGCGCCTGGCAGACCGGAATGGCGATCTTCTCAACCGGAGTGGCCTCGCTCATCGGCGTGCCCTTCTATACCGCGCTCGCCCGTAAGGTGGACACGCGCTGGCTGATGATGCTGGGGCTCGCTTCCTTCGGCCTCGCCATGTGGAGCTATAGCTTCATTACCCATGATTGGGGCGCCAACGAACTGCTTATCCCGCAAATCCTAAGGGGATTTCCGCAGGTCTTCGCCGTCGCGCCCAGCGTCAACCTTGGTCTCGGCAGCCTCCCGCCCGAGCGGCTTAAATACGCAAGCGGCCTGTTCAACATGATGCGCAATCTCGGCGGCGCCGTCGGCATCGCCGTGTGCGGCGCAATCATAAACGCGCGAACGAATTTTCACTTCGTCGCGATCGCTTCGAACCTGACACCGGCGAATGGAACGATGACAAGACTGGTCGATGGCATGACCAAGCGCTATGGCGCATTTCCCGGCAGCCCGGAAGCCGGGCATGTGGCGGCGCTGAAGCAACTGTGGGAACTCGCCTATCGCGAAGCGTCGACGCTGGCCTATGCGGATGCCTTCCGCGCCGTCATGATCGCGTTCGTGGTCGCTACCCTTCTGGTGCCGCTGATGCGCAACGTGGCGCCCGGCGGAGCGCCGCGCGTTCCCTTACCTGCCGCGCATTGATGCGCACGCTGGCGCATGGCGTCGGGGAAGGTGTCATACTCCCGTCGCCGAGAGCAGCATACGTATCAGTAGAGTATTAACCCGCTTGCTTATGGTCACGCACGCGCGAGGCGCGCGGCGGTGTGATGCTGGCGCTGGCGGCGCGGCGTCGATCAGATCAAAACGAATTCCTCCAACAGAAATCGCCGGCGGGCTGGCCCAACGCTCTGCCAGGATTCGCCGCAC
>JBAUGC010000408.1:0-4070 GCA_049679485.1 Xanthobacteraceae bacterium | reverse complement strand
TCCTGGGTGCGGCGGATTTCAGGATCGGCGCCCAAATTGCCGATCAGGATCACCTTGTTGACGCTTCCGGCCATGATCTGCCTCGCTTCAAGCTGCACGCTTCGTTCGCTGCCCGCCCGCCTCACCCTAGTGCGGGGCCTGCCCCCGGCAAGGACGATCGAGGCGCGATCAGCGTTATCCACACAAACAGCGCCTAGTATGACGTTGTCATGACGTTCTTAATTTGTTCTCCGTCCGGTTTCAAGTGCTCGGCGGCACAATTCGCGAAGTCTTGGGCCATTTATCGCAATCTTCCCGCGCTTAAGTACCCTGGCCCGAGCCCGCCCCGTTGGGTCCCTTGGCTCATCAATTCACAGCGCCAAGGCTGTAACCAGCCGATAACCAACCTGCGAAGTCTGTCGAGCCAACTAGATGCTGGCGCGTGGCAACTGAACGCGTGAGCGTTAACCGGAGTTTGCGTGGAAGCTCAAAAAGAAAGCCCCCGCCGATCGGCCGGCATTAATCCGCTCCAGACGTTTCATTGGCGAGTTCTGTTCGCTCAATGCCCTCTTCCGTTACATCTTTATCAAGTGGAGCCGCCTAGTTACGACGCTGGGGGTGGGGCTGGTCAGTCGCTGGCGGTCGGAGGCATGGGGCGCCGCAGCGACGGATAAGGAGTGTCGTATGAAGCGATTTTTGATTGTCGGCGCTGTGGCGTTGGTAGCTGCAGGGCAAGCGCTGGCTGCCGATCTTCCTCCGCCGATGGCACCGCCGCCGCGCGCCCCCGCAGCCTACGTTCCGGCACCAGTGCCGTTCTACAACTGGGGCGGTATCTACGTCGGCATCAACGGCGGATACGGCTTCGGCAGCACCGCCAACTCGACTGCGGGCGTCGCCGGCAACGCTTTGGTTCCGACCGGGACTTACACGCTGTCGGGCAACAATTTCAGTGGCGGTCTCGCCGGCGGCACGGTCGGCTTCAATTATCAATGGGCCGCGATCGTCGCCGGCATCGAAGGCGATTGGGACTGGTCGGGCCAAAGCCGCTCCGGCAGCGTCGGCTGCGGCGCCGGCTGCACGCTGAACGACAGCTCAAAGCTCCCCTGGATTGCCACCGCGAGGGGCAGACTTGGCTACGCGTTTGATCGGATCCTGGTGTTCGGGACGGGCGGCGTGGCCTTCACCAATGCGAGCGACAACGGGAGCGTGACGACCGCGATCGGAACCACCACACTTTGGAGCCCGTCGTCAACCAATGTGGGCTGGACAGCCGGCGGCGGCGTCGAAGTGGCGTTGGCACCCAACTGGACCGCCAAAGCCGAATATCTCTTCGTCCGCACCAACGTGACGCTCAACAGCACCATCAACGGCGCGGCCGGAGCCGGAACGCTTTCGGAGAAAACCACGGTCAACGACAGCCTTGTTCGCGCCGGCGTGAACTTCAAGTTCAATCTCTAAAGCCGACGGCAAACCTAAGCTAAGCATACCGAGCCCCGGGGTCTTTACCCGGGGCTTTCGTTTGCCGATAGTCGTTGGCGGGGGTTCCGTTACGCCGGTATCGCACGATCCATGACCTCGCTCGCGGCCACGCTGCACACATCTGCGCTTCCGGCGCGGATCGTGGCGTCATGGAATGCAGCGGCCACCCGCTGGAACCCGGTTGGGGTCATCATCGTCGCCTGGGCAGCGCTGGCGGTGCCGCTGGTTTTTTTTCGCGGCTACACTGCTCACGAAGGCCTTGCCGTCTCGATCGCACGAACCGCGCTGGAGACCGGCGACTGGCTGACCCCGCACATGTACAACGTTCGCTTTGTCGAACGCCCGACGCTGCAGTCGTGGATCATTGCCGCGATCAGCGCGCCGTTCGGCGACGTCAACCAGATTACGGCACGCTTGCCGAGCGTGCTGTTTCTGCTGTTCGGCTGCTTGCTGATCTATTGGCTGTTGCGAAGGGTCGCCGCCAGCGTGCCGGCGGCGCTGCTCGGCGTCGCCTTGTTCCTGGCCTGCCCGCTGGTGATGCGCTCTTACGTGATGATCACTGCGGATTTGCCGCTCGCGGTGTTGTTGTTTTTCGCCTTCGTGTTGTGGTGGAGCGGCTACGCCAAGGACTCGATCAGCCTGACCCGCTGGCTGGCGATCGGCGTGGCGTTGGCACTCGCCGCTTTGCTGAAAGGACCGCAGCCGGTTGGCTATTTCGTGCTCGGCATCGGTCTCTTCGTTGTCGGCACACATTCCTGGCGGCAAATTCCGGGATTGATACTGGCCGGTTTGATCTGCGCCATCCCGCTCGTCGGCTGGTACGCCTTAACCTACACGTCGGGCGACGAGGCGACCTGGGGGGCCTTCATGCGGCTTTCGCAACCGCGCGAGACCTTTTCTGGTCCAATCGGTGCCAGCCTCCGCGTCATTGCCTACACGCTGCCGGCCGCGCTGCTCGCCGCGGCGTTTCTGATTGCCTACGGGTTTCGTGAGAAACGCTTTGTCCGCCCGCAATTCATGGCGGCGCTCGCCTGTTACGCTTTCGTTGCTGCGATCTTGATCCTGTTTTGGCCGGCGGGCACGACGCCGCGCTATTACTTGCCGATGGTCTTGCCGCTATGCGTGTTCGGCGGCCTCGGCTACGATCAACTCAGCGTACGGCGGCCGCAACTGGTAGCGCCCATTCTGGTGCTGACGGTGGGGCTGCTGCTCTATGCCTTAGCCTACTCGGCCGCGTCGCCGCTATTGCCGCAGCAATTCCGCCAGGCCCAGGTCGAGGGCGCGCGCGTCACCGCGTTGGTGCGAGCCGCGCCCGGACCGATCTACTGGTCCGGCGATGTGGCGCTCAACCTCCTGCCCTATCTGCCGCTGCCGATTCAAAATCGATCGCTCCAGGAGCTTGGGGCGATCCCCGGGCCGGCCTGGCTGATCATGACCACCGCCGATGCGGAGGCGTTGCTGGCCCACCGGCCGAGCAAGCTGCGCATCGTGACGCCGTTGGGCGACATGGAACAGTGGCGGCTGCTGCGGCTCGATCCGTGAGGTTCCGCGTCATTGCGAGGAGCCAACGGGTCCGGCCCGAAGTGGCCGGCCCGATGACAAGCTCCGCGACGAAGCAATCCAGAACGGCGGCGTCACAAGACTGGATTGCTTCGCTTCGCTCGCAATGACGAGGGGGTGTTTTTTCCGGGCATAAGCCCGCAGCGCGGTCTGGAAAATCGGCGGCGTTCACACTATGTTCGGCCGGCGCGAGCGCCGTAACCCGCCGTGAGCAGCGGCGGGAAAGAACCGCTTTTCCATGAACGACTTGTTCGACAGCTCGGATCGGAATTCCGGAGGCCAAGGCAGTCGCTTGCGGGACCAGCGCGTGATCTCGATCCGCGGCGCGCGCGAGCACAATCTCAAAAACGTCGATCTCGAAATCCCGCGCGATCAGCTTGTCGTGTTCACCGGGCTGTCCGGCTCAGGCAAATCCTCGCTCGCCTTCGACACCATCTACGCCGAAGGCCAGCGCCGCTACGTCGAGAGCCTCTCGGCTTACGCACGCCAGTTTCTGGAAATGATGCAGAAGCCGGACGTCGACCAGATCGACGGCCTGTCGCCGGCCATTTCCATCGAGCAGAAAACGACCTCGCGCAATCCGCGCTCGACCGTCGGCACTGTCACCGAAATTCACGATTACATGCGGCTGCTCTGGGCGCGGGTCGGCGTGCCTTACTCGCCGGCGACCGGGCTGCCGATCGAGAGCCAGACCGTCTCGCAGATGGTCGACCGTGTCATGGCGCTGCCGGAGGGTACCCGGCTTTATCTGCTCGCGCCGGTGGTGCGCGGCAGGAAGGGTGAATACCGCAAGGAACTCGCCGAGTTCATGAAGAAGGGATTCCAGCGCGTCAAAGTCGACGGCGCTTTCTACGAGATCGCCGACGTTCCGGCGCTCGACAAAAAGTTCACCCACGACATCGACGTCGTGGTCGATCGCCTGGTGGTGCGGCCGGATATCACGACGCGACTCGCGGACTCGCTCGAACAGGCGCTCAAGCTCGCCGACGGGCTCGCGGTCGCCGAGCTCGCCGATGATCCTTCACCTCCCCCTGCAGGGGGGAGGCATAGGC
>JBAUGC010000407.1:0-16299 GCA_049679485.1 Xanthobacteraceae bacterium | reverse complement strand
TGGATGTGACCGAGCGCGACGTGCTGCTCACCTACCTGCCGGTCGGGCTCAATTGGGGTTACATCACGTTGATGCAGACCATCATGGCCGGCGCGCATGCCGTTTTGATGGAGCGGTTTTCCGCACGCGCCGCGCTGGAGCTGATTGAGCGCGAGCGCGTCACCTACATTCCGACCGCGCCGGCCGCGATCGTTTCGATACTGGCCGACCCGGAGCTTGGCCGGTTCGATCTGTCTTCGCTGCGCGTCGTAATTACCGGCGGTGCGTCGGCCGCGATCGAGACCATTCGCGATTATCAGGCACGCGCCAAAGGTCACCTGATCGAGCTTTACGGCATGCTGGAGAGCGGCTTCCACACCTACACCCGTTTTACCGACGATCCCGAGAAGGTGAATGGCACCATCGGCCGCCTCGTCGGCGACATGGAAATCCGCATCCTCGATACTGCCGGCAACGACGTGCCGTATGGTGAGATCGGCGAAGTCGCCGCGCGCGGGCCGTCGGTCCATCTCGGCTATCACACCAATCCGGCCGCCAACGCTGCGTCGTTTACCGAAGACGGCTGGTTCCGCACCGGCGATCTCGGCCGCTTTGTCGACGCCGCGGGGAACGTTCAGCTGTCCGGGCGCAGCAAGGAAATCATCAATCGCGGCGGCAAGAAGTTCTTCCCGCGCGAGGTAGAGGAAATTCTCTACACCCACCCAAACGTCATGCACGCAGCGATGGTCGGGCTACCGGACACGCGGCTGGGCGAGCGTAACTGTCTCTGCGTCATCCCCAAATCCGGGCGCGACTTGTCACTCGACGAGGCGGTGACTTTCCTGAAAGGCCAGATCGCCGATTACAAATTGCCGGAGACGATCGAACGCTTCGAGGAGTTTCCAATGACCGGGACGGGGAAAATCCGCCGCCACATCCTGCGCGATCAGGTGCTGGCGCGGCACAAATCGTCGGCGGCCTAAGCCGCCGGTGCGGCCTCAACTTCCGCGATCGCCTGCGCCACCGTCATGATGCGGGCGATGGGGCGCAATCCTTCGATGGCTGCGCGATGGACCTCGTCGGAGAATGCGGCACAGCCGTCTTCGAGGACCGTACACGCGAACTCGCGGACGTGGGCGTCGCGCACGGTCGAAGCGACGCCGCCATTGGTGACGATGCCGGCCGCGTAGAGGCGCTCGATGCCGCACTTGTGCAGCACCCATTGGAGGCGGCTCATATAGAACGCCGAGTACGCGATCTTCTCGACCGAGACGTCCGCCGGTGCGAGCGTGTTGACGAGCTGCTGGCCCCACGAACCCGGCGCGAAGTCGCCCTTGCCGAGAAACGGCCGCAGCTTTTTCAGATGCGGCGAGACAATGGGTTCGCCGCCGCGGCCGGGCACGAGCGTAAATAAAGTCGCGGCGACAAGCCCGCCGCGGCGCCGCACCGCATCGGCCAATGGCTTCAGCCGCACCGGCAGCGCCGCGATGGCCGGGCTGTTTTGTCCCGCACGCGAATAGGCGCCATCGGGATGCAAAAAGTCATTCTGGAGATCGAGAAGAAGGAGAGCCGTCGTTGCAAGGCCGTTGGAACCGGTCATGCGCCGCGCTCGACGACAACATTGCCCGGCTTGTCGACCCGGCCGCGCCGACCAGCGCTAAAATAGCCCAGTACCATTTCCGTTATTTGATTGGCCGCCGAAGATACCGGCCGCGCGCCGGGCCGACGACGTTGCCGTTGTGGTAGACCAGAGTGCCGCGCAGGAACGTGCTCTTGACCCGGCCGGTAAGTTCCTGGCCCTCGAATGGCGAGTAGCCCTGCTCCGACTCCGATTCGGTCGCGCGAACAACGAAGGTCTCGTGCGGGTCGGCCAGCACGATGTCGGCATCGAAGCCCGGAGCGATGTCGCCTTTATTGAGCAAACCGAACCGCCGGGACGGGTTCCAGCTCAACAGCTCGGCCATGCGATTGTAAGACAGGCCGCGCTTGCCGCCTTCGCTCAGCACGCCCGACAACAGGTATTCGGTGCCGCCGAAACCCGACTTGGCGAGCCAGATGTTGTCGGGGTCGTCCTTCGCCCATTTCTGCTCGGCCGAGCAGCAGGCGTGATCGCTGACGATCCAGTCGATTTTGCGGTCGAACACGGCCTGCCACAACGCCTCGACATCCTCGCGCGGGCGGATCGGCGGATTGACCTTGGCGTGCACCGCGCACTCGCAGTCGGTGTCGAGCAGAAGATGCCCGACGGTGACTTCGCGGCGGAACTGGATATGGGGAAAGACCTGCTGCATCGTCCACGCCGCGTCCACCGCCTTGCGCGAACTCAGATGCAGGAGATTGATGTTCATACAGTTGGTTTCGTTGGCGAGATAGGAGGCGATCCACACCGCCAGGCCTTCCGAGTGCGGCGGCCGCGCAGCGCTGTAAGCATGGAGGCCGGTGAGCTTGCCCTCGCGCTCGACCAGCGTCGTGTAGGCATTGAGGATATCGGCCAGCTCGCAGTGCAGGCTCACGCTGATGTAGTCGGCGAGCTCAGGATGGCGGTCCACGACGGAACGCGCGGAGCGCATGACGAACTCGAAGTGGGCGATGTCGTAGCGATCCTCCGGAGGCAGCATGAGGAATTCGTTCTGCTGGGACGATTTGCCGTGCAGCCCGTAGCCGCCGTAGAACATGAAAATCTTGAACGAGGTCACGCCGTGTTCAAGGGCGAGGTATTCCATTTCGCCGAGATGCCGACTCTCGATCGGCGCCACGTGATAGCCGTAGTCGACCCAGAACCGCCCGTCCGACAGCTTCAGCACTTCGGGCATGACTTCGCGGTAGGGACCGCCGCGGTTGAGATAATACGCGCCGGTGCGGATGTAATTCAGGCTGGAGGTGACACCGCCCATCGCGGCGGCCTTGCTTTCGCTCACCGCATCATCGTGCAGCGGATTATATATCCCGACATGCATGTGCGCATCCACGCACCCCGGGAAAGCGAGCAGCCTGCCGGCGTCGAACACTTCGTTCGCATCTTCGGCTCTAATCTCGGGCGCCAGCCGCGCCACCTTGCCGCCCTTGATGGCGATGTCGAGGGCATCCACTCCCGTAGCGTTCGGGCGCACAACGCGCGCATTCTTGATGACAAGATCAAAAGCCTTCATTTCACCTTCTCGCTTTCCTCGTGTCCGGAGTAGATGCATCGCCCTCATAACGCTTACCGCGCGCGAGCATCTCGGGCGTCCCGATCAGCCGGTTGAGCCCGTCGAAGTCGAACATGCGGGCGCGGAACGGCTCAGTGGTGCCATGCGCCTTCAGTGAGCCGTAGAATTCCTCGGCCGCCTTGGCGAGCGTGCGCACAATGGCGCCGGGGAAGATGACGAAGGCAAAGCCTAGCGCCTCAAGCTCGCTCGCCGGCAGGACGGGTGTCTTGCCGCCTTCCACCATGTTCACCATCAGCGGTACGGACTTGCCGAGTAGCGCGGCAATGCGCGCAAGTTCCTCTCGCTGCCGCGGCGCCTCGACGAACAGCATGTCCGCACCGGCCTCGCGATAGAGCGCTGCGCGGGCCATGGCCCGGTCGAAGCCCTCGACAGCGACCGCATCGGTCCGCGCGATGATCACGGTGTCTTTCGAAGCGCGCGTGTCCACGGCCGCTTTGACTTTGCCGACCATTTCCTGCGCGGAAATCAACGACTTGTTGTCGAGATGTCCGCAGCGCTTGGGAAAATTCTGATCCTCCAGCTGGATCGCGTTGGCGCCGGCGCGTTCGAGAAGCCGCACCGTACGCTCGACGTTGAGCGCATTGCCGTAGCCGTTGTCGGCATCGACGACGAGATGCGTGGCGACCCGGTCGCGGATCAGCGCGACGGTTTGCACCACTTCGCTCATGCTGACGAGGCCGATGTCGGGCCGCCCCAGCCGCGAATGCGAGATGCCGGCGCCGGAAATATAAAGCGTCTCAAATCCCGCACGCTCGGCGATCAGCGCGGTGAGCGAATCGTAGGTGCCGGGCGCAACCAGAATCGGCTGTCGATGCAAGCGCGCTAACAATGAAGTCTCGGTCATGCTTTACAATCCTAAATATGCACGTTTGAGTTTCGGATCGGCGGCAATGTCGGCGGCAAGCCCCGACATGACACATTGTCCCTCGGCGAGAATATAGGCACGGCTGGCGATCTCCAGGCTCTGCACCACATTCTGCTCCACCAGGAGAACTGCGACGCCTTCGGCATGAATCCGCGCGATCAGCGCGAACAGTTCCTCGACAAGAAGCGGCGAAAGCCCGAGCGAAGGCTCGTCGAGGATCAACAATCGCGGCTCGGCCATCAGGCCGCGGCCAATCGCCAGCATTTGCTGCTCCCCGCCGGACAAAGTGCCGGCGCGCTGGGTGCGGCGCTCGTGGAGGCGCGGGAAGATGGCGTAGACGCGGTCGCGGTTGGCGCTGCGCCGCCCGGCGGCGCGGCGATAGCTGCCAAGATCGAGGTTCTCGGCGACCGACAGATTGGGAAAAATCCGCCGGCCCTCGGGCACGTGAATCAATCCGCGCGCGACAATCGCCGCCGGCTTCTCACGCTCGATGGCGGCGCCGTCGAAGCGGATCACTCCCGCGCGTGCGCGCACAATGCCGGAGATGGTGCGGTTGAGCGTCGACTTGCCGACGCCGTTCGAGCCGAGCACGGCGATGATCTCGCCCGCGCCGACCTCAAGATCAATGCCGCGCAACACCTCGGTGTCGCCGTAGCCGGCGCACAGTTCGCGGATTTCGAGGAGCGGGGCTGCGGTCATTTCAGTCGGCATGACCGGCCCTGACTTTTGCCGCCGCACCGTGGCCGAGATAGGCCTCGACCACCGCCGGATTGTCCGCCACTTCTGCCGGGCTGCCTTTGGCAATGATGCGGCCTTCCGCCAGCACGAAGACGTGCTCGGCGAGGCTCATCACCGCCTGCATCACGTGCTCGATCATGACGATGGCGATGCCGCGCGCACTCAACGAACGGATGACCGGAACGATGTCGCGGATCTCCGACGGATTTAGCCCGGCCAGCACTTCGTCGAGCAGGAGGAGTTCTGGCTCGGTCGCAAGCGCTCGAGCGAGTTCAAGGCGCTTTCGCCCGGCGACGGTGAGCGTGTGGGCCGGCCGGTCGAGACTGCCGCCGAGGCCGACTTCCACTCCGACCTTTTCGGCGAGCGTAAGCGCATCGGCGCGGGCGCGTTGACGCAGATGCGCGCCGACCAGAATGTTGTCGCGCACCGTCAGCCCGGCGAACGGCTGCACGATCTGGAACGTACGCGCGAGGCCGCGCCGCGCGAGCCGGTGCGGCGGTTCGCCGGTGATGTCGTCCCCGGCGTAGTGGACGCAGCCAGCGCTGGGCTTGAGAAACCCCGAGATGACGGCGAACAGGGTGGTCTTGCCGGCGCCGTTCGGGCCGATCAGTGCGGTGATGCGCGCTGCCGGCGCCGACAATGAAGCGGCGTTGACAGCCAGCAATCCGCCGAAGCGGCGCGACACGCCTTCGACCGAGAGGAGCGCCTCAGCCATGCGCCACCCCCGCGGTCTTGCGCGGCGCCCAGAACCGCCGCGTCAATCCGGCGCGAGCGTCGGCCAGAGCGCCGACAAGGCCGCGCGGCGCAAAGGCGATAACCAGCACGAGCATAACGCCGTAGGTCATGAGATCGAGGCCGGGCACATCGCCGGTCACGAACTTCGCGCCCTCCCCCAGCGACTTCACCACCAGCGCGCCGAGGAGCGCGCCGAACACGGTGCCGACGCCACCGATAATCGGCGTCAGCAACGCTTCGATCGAAATCCAGGTGCCGTAGGCGATCGGGGAATCGATGAACAGAAAATATTGCACATAGAAGCAGCCCGCCGCCGCGGTAACCGCTGCCGAGATGATCATGGCGAGAAGCTTGACCGCAGCCGCATTGACGCCAAGCGCCATCGCGGCATCTTCGTTCTCACGCACGGCGATCAGCCAGACGCCGAAGCGCGAGCGCTCAAGCCATTGCGCGATCAGGAGCCCGATCGCGACCAGCGCGAGGATGACATAATAGAAGACCGCGCGGCTCTGAAACTGAAACGACTGCGCGCGCAGGTCGAGCTTGACCAAAAGGCCGACGCCGGCGCCGGTGATCGGGGCGACGCTGGCGAGAATGCGCAGCACCTCGGCGAAGGCGAGCGTCACCAGCGCAAAATAGGAGCTGCGCAATCCGGCGCGGAACGCAAGTCCGCCGATGATGCCGCCGACCGCGGCCCCCGCGACGATCCCAGCGAGAAATCCGATCCAGGCATTGACGCCGTAATGCACCTGCAAGATGGCGGTGACGTAGGCGCCGGTGCCGAAGAACGCCGCATGCCCGAAGGAATATTGCCCGCCATAACCGCCGATGATGTTCCAGCCCTGGCCGGCGAGCCCGATCATCAGCGTCACGACCAGAAAATTGAGAACGACATTCGAGTGTACGAACAGCGGCACGGCCGCAAGCGCGGCGACAACGACGGCGATAGTGAGAAAACCCTTCATGCGCTGGCGCCAAACAGGCCGCGCGGGCGGAACAGCAACACCGCAATGAAGATCAGAAAAATGCCGACCTGGCCGAGCGACTCGCCAAAGAAAAATCCGCCGAGGCTTTCCACGACGCCAATGACAAGGCCGCCGATCAGCGCGCCCGGCACCGAACCCATGCCACCAAAAACCACGATGGTGAATGCGACCAGCACGAAAGCGTTGCCGGCGCTTGGATTGACGTAATAGGTCGGAATGAGGAGGCACGCGGCAATGGCGACACACGCAGTGCCGAGGCCGAAGGTCACGGCGTAGATGTGCGCCACGTCAATGCCGGCGAGCTCGGCGCCGAGTTTCTCCTTGGCGACGGCGCGGATCGCCTTGCCGGTGTCGGTCAGCGTCATGATCAGCCACAGCACGAGCGCCACAACAAATACCGCACCGAACGAAACCAGCCGCGGAACCGAAAGGAAGGTGAAGCCGAAGTTGATCGTCTTGAACGAATACGCAAGGTCGATGGTGCGCGTATCGGCGCGAAACTCGTAGAGCAGCGCGTTCTCAATTAGCACGGCCAGGCCCAGCATCACCAACAGCATATTGCGGTCGTCGCCATGAGAGGCAGGGCCGATAACGAAGCGCTGCAACGCGTAGCCGAGCGCGAAGAAGCCCGGCGCGAGGAGGAACGTGGCAAGGTAGGGATCGAGGCCGAGTTTCTGGTAGGCAAGAAACGCAGCAAACAACGCGGCACTGAGTAACGCGCCATGCGCGAAGTTGATAATGTGCAGGACGCCGTAAATCAGCGTCAGCCCCAGCGCGACCAGCGCATAGACCGCGCCGATCATCAGTCCATTGATGACCACAGTGACGAGGATAACGGGAGATAGCACAGCCCGGATCAACAGTGCGCGTCATTGCGAGGAGCCAACGGGTCCGGCCCGAAGTGGCCGGCCCGGTGACAGGCTCCGCGACGAAGCAATCTAGTGGCTGCACCGCCGGCCTGGATTGCTTCGCTTCGCTCGCAATGACGATATAGGCCCATGGCTCCTACGCAGGGATCGGGAAGACCGCTTTCGCATCCGCGAACTCGGCCGGCAGGATCACTTTGATGTCGCCATCCAGCACCTGCGTATTGACTGGCGCGGCCCCCTGGTTCTGGCCGGCGACGAACTTGGTCGGCCCGTAAGGCATGATGTGACCGGAGAATGTCGAGTCCGCGAGCGCAGCCGTGAGCTTGGCGCGGTCAGCGGATGCGGCTCGCTCCAGCGCGTCGGCGACCAGGAGGACGGCACTGTAATTCATGCACACTTCATAAGTGAAGAACTGGCCCTTGGCCTCGACCTTCTTTTTCAGCTCCAGCGCCCTGGCGCTCTTCGGGTTGAACCAGTTGTTGCAGTCCATGATGTATTTGGCGGCTTCCGGAAAATCTTTCACGAACTTATAGGACGATGCGGCTCCGCCCAGCACCGAATAGATGCCTTTCGGCCGCACGTGCTGTTCCCGGAGAGTGCGGGCCAGAAGCACATATTCGTTATAATAATTGGCCGGAATGATGAGATCGGGGTTTTGCGCCTTGATCTTGAGCACGACGTTGTTGAAGTCGCGCGTCGGCGTCGGGTGCGGGATCGTCTCCAAAATCTGAAAGCCCCTCGGCGGTAATTGCGCGTTGAGGAGCTTGGCAACGCCGGACCCGAACAGCGAATCCTCGTGGACGATGATCACGGTCTTCGCTGGCTTGCCGGCGGCGTCGTTGATCGCCGTCAAATTCCCGAGGGCACTCTTGGCAACGATGCTGAAACTCGGCCCGAAGCGGAACGTATTCTTGAGGCCGCGGGTCGTGATCGAGTCGGCGACCCCGACGTCGACAACATACGGGAGATCATAACGCGCCGCCGCTTGGGTGGTGGCAAGACAGATCGAGGAACCATAGCCGCCGACGACGCAGGCGACGCCGGCAGCATTCATCTTTTCCACTTCCGCTACGCCACCCTCGGGCGTGGATTGCGCGTCGCCAAGGACCGGATCAATCTTGCCGAGGCCCTTGATACCGCCCGCGGCATTGAGCTCATCGACCGCCATGGTGGCGCCGATGCGGCCTTGCTGGCCCGAATAGGACAGCGCGCCGGTCATCGGATGCAGCAGCCCGAGCTTCACCGTCGCGTCTTCCGCGCGCAGGACCGATGGCATCGCCAGACTTCCCGACGCAGCGGCGGCGGCGCCGAGCGCCGTGGTGGCGAGAAACCGGCGGCGGCTGAACGGCATTTTTTGCTCCGACATGACTGTCCTCTCCTTGTTTCACGCTACGGTGTCAGATTTGCTGGCTGCTTCTTGCTCAAATTCCCGTATCGGACGTCAGGGTGCCGGCACGGGCGTTTGTTCTAACCACCGGCGACCAGGCCATCGCCTCGCTCGCGCCCGATCGCACCAAATCCATCTCGAAGGCGTAGCGGTCAGGCCGGTAGAGCGCATGCAGATGCTCGACGGCGCGGCCCGACTGATCGCAGACCACACGAACGAGTTCGATCAGCGGCGATCCGGCGCGCACATCGAGTGCTTCCGCGACCTCGGGCGTTGCCAAGCCAGCGCTGATGCGCTGGCGGGCATGTTCGACCTTCACGCCGGCGCGTTCCAGCAGTTCAAGCAGCGGACGTGAGGCCAGTTCCTGCCTGGTAAATGTTACCGCGACGCTTTCAGGTACGTGCGTGGTCAGATAGGAGAACGGTACCCGATCGACGGCGCGCACGCGTACCGATCGCTGCAGCAGCTGATCCTGTCCAACGCCCAGCGCCTTCGCAACCGCGCCCGCCGCGGGCACATAGTCGAATGAAAGAAGCTTGACCGCCGAGCGCCGCCCCATGTCGGCAATGTTGGCAAGCACGCCGGAAATATCCGCGGTGATCGGCGCGGGCGCTGGACGGTAAATTACGCGGGTGCCGGCGCTGCGGCGGCGCTCGATGAAACGCTCCCGGGCAAGCTCGCCGAGCGCCCGGCGTACAGTCACCCGCGACACGCTGTAATATTCAGCTAGCTCGTGCTCGGTCGGCAGCTTGGCGCCGAACCCGAAGGCACCACTGAGAATGCGGTCGCGCAGGATGAGATAGACTTGCTTTGCCTTCGCTTCGCCGAGCCAATCGCGCACACTGCTCTCCCGCTCGAGGCCGCCCGGCAGCGGTCACTTTACTTGGTATTCTTTAGCGTACAATATTGGCTGCAACTTCCGCAAGCCCGCGTCCCGAGGCGTATCGCATGAGCGAACCCCAAACCCTGATCGACAAGCTGTGGTCGGTGCACGAAATCACCCGGCGCGAGGATGGCGCAGCATTGTTGTGGGTCGACCGGCACTACGTGCATGAAGGCTCGTTCCTCGCCTTTACGCAGATGAAGGGGCGCGGCGGATCGGTCGCCGAGCCCGGGCTCACCTTCGGCACGGCCGACCATTATGTGCCGACCCGGCGTGATCGTGCGATCGCCGACCCCTCGATTGCGGCAATGGTGACCGATTTCGCAGCCAACGCCGCTGCCAGCCACATCAGCAATTTCGGTCTCGGCGATCCGCGTCAGGGTATCGTGCACGTCGTCGGGCCTGAGCAGGGCCTGACGCTTCCCGGGCTTCTGATCGTGTGCGGCGACAGCCACACCTCGACCCATGGCGCGTTCGGCGCTTACGCGTTCGGCATCGGCGCTTCGGAGGTCGCGCACGTGCTGATGACACAGACGATCTGGCAAAAGAAGCCGAAGCGCATACGCATCACCGTAAGTGGCAAGGCAAGCGCCGGCGTCGCCGCCAAAGATATTGCGCTCGCCATCATCGCCCACATCGGCGCCGACGGCGCGCAGGGCCACGCCATCGAATATGCCGGCAGCGCCATCACCGCGCTGTCGATGGAAGGCCGCCTGACATTGTGCAACTTGTCGATTGAAGCCGGCGGACGCTGCGGCGTGGTGGCACCGGATGCGACTACGTTCGCATACCTCAAAGGCCGGCCTTACGCACCGAAGGGTGCGGCATTCGACCGGGCGGTCGAAGATTGGTCAACGCTGGTCTCGGACAAAAACGCCATGTTCGACCGCGAGGTTACTCTCGATGCCGGCGCCATCGCTCCGATTGTCACCTGGGGCACGACGCCCGATGACGCTTTGCCGATCGACGGCACCGTACCCGATCCGGCGCGCGAGCGCGATCCGGTACGCGCGAAATATGTGCGCGACGCGCTCGACTATATGGGCATCGCGCCGGGCAAAAAGCTCACCGACATTACCATCGACCGCGTCTTCATCGGCTCGTGTACGAATTCGCGCATCGAGGACTTGCGCGCCGCTGCGGCGGTCCTCGCCGGCCGGGTCAGCAAAGTGCCCGGCTTGGTGTCGCCGGGCTCGACGGTCGTGAAGCGGCAGGCGGAACAAGAAGGCCTCGACCGCATTTTCCGCGAAGCCGGACTCGAATGGGCCGACTCCGGCTGTTCGATGTGCGTCGGCATCAATGGAGACATTGTGCCGCCGGGCGAACGCTGCGCGTCGACCACAAACCGGAATTTCCGCGGCCGGCAAGGTCCCGGCGCCCGCACGCATCTGATGTCACCGGCCATGGTCGCCGCTGCAGCGGTTACCGGGCGTCTGACTGATGCGCGGCCGCTGCTCGCGGACCGAAAGCTATAGGGACAACAGCCGATGGAAAAATTTATGCGGCTTGCGGACAAGGCGTGTCCGCTGCTTTTGCCCAACGTCAACACCGACATGATTTTGCCGGCGCGGTTTCTAAAGCTGCCGCGCACACCGGAACTGGGCGATACGCTGTTTTACGATTTGCGCCGCGACGCGGCCGGCAACGAGCGGCCGGACTTCCTGCTCAATCAGCCGCGCTGGCGCGACGCCAAGATCCTCGTCGCAGGCCGGAATTTCGGCGGCGGCTCCTCGCGCGAAGCCGCCGTCTATGCGGTCTACGAAGCCGGCATCCGCTGCGTGATCGCGTCCTCGTTCGGCGACATTTTTGCGCAGAATTCAGTCAAGAACGGACTCCTGGCCGCTGTTCTATCTGAGCCGGAGGTCGAGGAACTCGGCGCCGCTGTTGCGGCCGACCCAGACCTTCCGGTCACCATCGATCTGGAGCAGCAGACGATTTTGCGAGGCAACCGCAGCTATAGCTTCACCATCGATCCGGTCAGCCGCAATCAGCTGCTCAACGGCTGGGACGACATCGACATGACGCAAAGTTATCGCGACCGGATCGCTGCCTTCAAAGCTGCCAATCGCCAACGGCGCCCGTGGGCAGGGGTGCCGTCGTAACGCTTGTGTGTCGGAGCAATCCTTTGCTCGATCAAGCTTCGATCAACACCTTCAGCGCCCGCGTGCTCGCGGCATTGCCGAACGTCTCGTAGGCGTCGAGGATGTTTTGCATCTTGAAACGGTGGGTGATCAAACGCTTCGGATCGATCTTGCCGGACTGCACGGTCTTCAGCAGCATCGGCGTCGTCACCGTATCGACCAGCCGCGTCGTGATGGTGATGTTGTGCGACCACAGCCGCTCGAGGTGCAGATCGGCCTTGACGCCGTGAACGCCGACATTGGCGATGGTGCCGCCCGGCGCGATGATGTCTTCGCAAACCACGAAGGTAGCTGGCATGCCGACCGCTTCGATCGCCGCATCGACACCGCGGCCACCGGTCATTGTCATGATCTTCTCGACCGCCTTGCCGTCCCCACTATTGATCGTCGCCGTGGCGCCGAAGCGTTTGGCGACCTCAAGCCGGTTGTCGTCAAGGTCGACCATGATGATTTCGGCCGGCGAATAAAACTGCGCCGTCAGCAACGCTGCGAGCCCAATCGGACCTGAGCCGACAATGGCTACAGTGTCTCCGGGCTTTACCTTGCCGTTGAGCACTCCGCACTCGAACCCGGTCGGCAAAATGTCGCTCAGCATCACTAGCGCATCCTCTTCGGCACCTTCAGGCACCCGGTAGAGGCTGGTGTCGGCGTGCGGAATGCGCACGTATTCGGCTTGCGTGCCGTCGATCTCGTTGCCGAGAATCCAGCCGCCGGTTGTGCAGTGAGAGTACATGCCTCTGCGGCAATATTCGCATCGCCCGCACGATGAAATGCAGGAGATCAGTACCCGGTCGCCGGGATGGAACGTTGTGACACCGGCGCCAACGTCTTCCACCACGCCGACGCCTTCATGACCGAGAATGCGTCCCGGTTTGCAGGTCGGAACATCGCCTTTGAGAATGTGCAGATCGGTTCCGCAGATGGTCGTCTTCGTAATCCGCACGATGGCGTCGGCCGGCGCCGTAATTTTCGGCATCGGACGATCTTCGACCGCCTTCTTGCCTGGTCCTTGGTAGACCAGCGCCTTCATCTTTGAGCGCACATTCGTTGGCTTGACAGGTGGTTCGGCAACAAGCGTCGTCATGGGGTCCTCGCGTGTCTTTGTAAGGTCATCGGCGCGAAGGTCCGCGGCACAATCGCCGGTTTGCTCTTCGCTGGGGTTCGATTGTTAGAGCTGCCGTCGGACGGCAAGTTGACTTTTATCAAAGTTCCGTGCGGCATTTTTGCGTCCAATTACGGTACGGATTTATCCTGACCGATTTATTTCACCCGTACTCGCCGGCCTGGAAGGACCGTTGATTCAAGTCAACACGTCGTTTCGGCTCTTGGTGGTGCGCCGCCGCGGCCGGCCTGACGTTCTTTGGCGTTGGCACCATCAAGAGCCGTTGGTCGCCGGCGGCCTGGTGGCGTTCCGGCCTCGAAACATTCGTCATCGACATGTGCGCCGCGGCGGTAGCGTTCGCGGTCGGATACGGCCTTAAGGAGATGCTCCAATTACCGGCCGCGTAGTGCCCAACAGGAGTCGCGTTATCTTCGAACCCAACTTTCGCCCGATTTCACATAGCTGCGCTTGACCGCGGCCCATGCAATCCGAAGGGCGGCCTCCTCCTGTCTGATATCACCGTCGTGCGCCGCATAAGCGTGATTGAAGGCCTCGCGATAGATGTCCTGAGCATGATCCGGCAGATGGTTCCTGACCGATAGCGGCAGATCGGCGTTTGTCGCGTATGGCATTGGCAATCCTTGCACCTTCCAGCCTTTTCCATATGCCGCGCGAGCAAATGGTTTCATTTGACACAAATCAAAGCCGCCGCACCGGCAAGTACCTAGCTTAATAAAAAACTTCGTGGCCGCCACAGAGGAGCTCGCCAATGCAACAGGACATTCCCGGCACGATCGTTTTCGACGGGACGGAAGCGCAGAAAGGCTTTGCGCTCAATCGCATGTGCTACTCGTTCAACAATGTGGAAAATCGCGCCGCTTTCCTCAAGGATGAGGACGCCTATTGCCGCAAATATGGCCTCAACGCCGAGCAACGCGCGGCCGTCAAGAGCCGCAGCGTGCTGAAGATGATCGAGGCCGGCGGCAACGTTTATTATCTCGCCAAGCTCGCCGGCATCTTCGGCCTCAATGTCCAGGACATCGGCGCGCAACAGACCGGCATGACCGTCGAGGCATTCAAGTCGAAACTTCTGTCAGCAGGAGCATAACCATGGCCACAATCGTCGGCGGCGTCGGCTCGACCCACGTTCCCGCGATCGGCAAAGCGATCGCGGAAAAGAAACACAACGATCCTTATTGGAAGCCGTTCTTCAAAGGCTTCGATTACGTTCACTATTGGCTGGCGCGAACCAGACCCGACGTCGCCGTGGTGTTCTACAACGATCACGGACTCAACTTCTTCCTCGACAAGCTGCCGACATTTGCGGTTGGCGCCGCCAACGAATATCGCGGCGAGGATGAAGGGTGGGGCATTCCGGTTTCCCGTCCCATCCCGGGCGATGCAGCCTTGTCATGGCATCTGATCAACGCACTCGTCGCCGACGAATTCGACGTAACTATGTGCCAGGAAATGCTGATCGATCACGCGGTCACGATTCCGATGGCGCTGATGTGGCCGGGCCCGGTTTGGCCGATCAAGATCGTGCCCGTTGAGATCAACACCGTGCAACATCCGCTGCCGTCACTTGAACGTTGTCTCAAGCTCGGCCGCTCGATCGGTCGCGCGATCGAGACCTACGAGCAGGATTTGCGCGTCGTGGTCATCGGTACCGGCGGCCTATCGCATCAGCTCGACGGCGCGCGCGCCGGCTTCATCAACAAGGAATTCGACCTGCTGTGCCTCGACAAGATCGTCGCCGAGCCCGAGGCCCTGACCGGCTATTCGATCCACGATTGGGTGAAGGAAACCGGGTCCCAAGGCGTCGAATTCCTCAATTGGATGGCGATGCGCGGAGCGATGACCGGCCGGGTCGGCGAACTCAATCGGAACTACCACATCCCGATTTCCAACACCGCGGCGGCAACGGTGGTTTACGAAAATCAGAAAGAGGCAAGCCGTACGGCTGCATAACGCGGCCCCATTACGCGTAACTCGCGTGATGGCCCAATCCGGGTTGCGTCGAGCGGCGCAATCCGGATTTTCTATATCGGGCGGCTCACTCGTGCATCCGACGCCAAGTGTCACGTTATTGTAACGTCACCGCGCCTGCGCACATCTGCCTTGATATCCGTCAACCGAGTCTGCTTTGTGATGCAACGAACCGACCGACGATTTATCGCGCCAGGGCGAAGCAATATGTTCCATCAGCGAGCCGAATGCCGTGGGTGACGTGAACCGACCGCTCTCGCTGAGGCCCCGAGGCGACGCCCTGCGATCCGCGGGGAAGCGCGCAATCGATGAAGCAGCCGACCCGGCCGTGCCCGAAATAGCGGATTTGGCAGCCGTCCCGCTCCCCGAACTCCTCCAACGTGTGCATTCCACAAACACGGGCCTGAGCGCGTCGAGCGCCGCCGCCATTCTCGATTCGGTTGGTCCGAACCGGATCGACACCGCGCGGCACAAAGGTCTTCTGCTCGCTTTCATCGAGCGGTTGGGCAATCCGCTGGTGCTGATTCTGCTCTTCGCGGCCTCGGTATCGGCGTTCACGGGGGACGTCCCTAGCTTCGTCATCATCGCGGCCATCGTGCTGATGTCCGTGATTCTTGACGTGACACAGGAGCGTCAGGCGCAAAATGCCGCCCAGCGTCTGAGCGAACAAGTATCGCTTTCCGCCAAGGCGCTTCGCGATGGCCGGCCGATCGATATTCCGGCGGCGGACATCGTCCCGGGCGATGTCATTGTTCTCGCGGCCGGCGATCTCGTACCTGCCGATTCCCGTTTGATCGACGCCCGCGATTTCTACGTCGATGAGGCGCTGCTGACCGGCGAAGCGTATCCGGCCGAAAAGGACGCGGCACCGGCAAGCGGAGCGGCCGCAGGCGAGACCATATTCCCGCTCAATCTGGTGTTCATGGGAAGCTCAGTGGTGAGCGGAGCCGCCAAGGCGCTGGTCCTTGCGACCGGGCGTCGAGCCCAGCTCGGCTCAATCGCAGGCGCGCTGCAAAAGCCGCCGCCGCCGACGGCGTTTGCGATTGGCATTCAAAAATTCGGGATGATGATCGTTCAAGCCACGATCTTTCTCGTGCTGTTCGTCGTACTCGTCAACGTTCTGTTCCACCGAACGTTGCTCGAATCATTTCTGTTTGCTCTGGCACTCGCCGTCGGCCTGACGCCGGAACTTCTGCCGATGATCGTATCGGTGACGCTAGCACATGGTGCGACCCGCATGTCGCGCAAGCAGGTCATCGTAAAGCGTCAGTCCGCCATCGACGATCTCGGCAGCATGGACGTGCTGTGCAGCGACAAGACCGGAACACTCACCGAAGCCCGCATCAAACTGGTCCGTGAAGTCGATCTCGGCGGGAACGACAGCAGCGCCGTCTTGCAGTTGGCGCTTCTCAACGC
>JBAUGC010000406.1:0-1560 GCA_049679485.1 Xanthobacteraceae bacterium | reverse complement strand
CTCGTAGGTAATGCCGTAGTAGTCTGCCACGCCCCCCCGCGACGCGACTCGCAGCTCCTCGAAAATGTCAGCGGGATTCTTGAATGGAAAGAACTGCCCGCGACCAAGCCTGTGCGCCAAATCGACGATGATGTCGGAGTCTCGTCTCGCATCACCCGGTGGATCGATGCTGTTCTTCCAGTGAATGACGCGACCTTCGGCACTGCAACCAAGCCCATCCTCTTCCTCATGGAGACTGCCGGCCATAACCACGTCAGCGTGATGGGCGGTTTCGGAGAGGAAGAAATCGACCACCCCGAAGTATTCCAGTTTCGACAGTGCCTCACGGGTGAAGTTCGCATCTGGAAGCGAAACAAGCGGGTTGAAGCACATGCAAAGGAGTCCCTTAATTTCGCCGCTGTGGATAGCGTTCATGATTTCTTGCGCGCTGTAGCCCGGCTGCGGAAGTTCCTCGGGCTTGATCCCCCAGACACCTGCAACGTACTCGCGGGCGGCAGGATCGGTGAGCGAACGCTGGCCGGGTAGTTGGTCGCACTTCTGCCCATGCTCGCGTCCACCCTGGCCGTTTCCCTGGCCGGTGATCATCGTTGGCCCAGCGCCGTCGCGGCCAATGTTTCCGGTGGCAAGAGCGATGTTGAGTACCGCTAGACAGTTTTCGACGCCCTTGGACTGATGCTCCAATCCCCGAGCATGCATCATGATGGCGCGCTTCGATTTGCCAATCCAGCGTGCGGCCTTCTCGATAGATTCGGGTGGCACGCCGGTCATATCAGCAACTTTGCGAAGATCCCACTGCTTGGCGGATTCAGCCACCGCCTCGAACCCGGTCGTGTATTGCCTGATGAATTCGCGATCCTCCAGGCCATCACGCAGGATGACGTGCAGCATTCCCATCAACAGTGCAAGATCGGTGCCGGGCCGTAATGGAAGATAGAGATCGGCATTTCGCGTGATAGGAGTCATCCGAGGATCGGCGACGATCAGTTTTCCGCCGTTGTCGCGGCAGCGCCAGATGTAGTCGGTCGTGATGGGAGCGCATTCGCCGATGTTCGCGCCGATTACGAACAAAACCTCAGCTTTAGGAATTTCGCTCCATGGAATCGTGCTTCGATCTATGCCAAACGCCAACTTGTAGGCCACTCCGGCAGACACCATACAGAGTCGTCCGTTGTAGTCGATGTGTCGTGTGCCTAGAGCCACTCGGGCGAATTTACCGAGCAGATACGATTTCTCAGTCGAGAGTGATGCGCCGCCGTAGATGGCGAAGGCGTCTTTGCCATACTTCTCCTGGATCTCATGCATCCGGCTGACCGTCAAAGTCAGGGCCTCGTCCCATGAAGCCGGGCGAAATCCTTGCTCACCTCGCATCAACGGAGTAAGCAAACGGTCAGGGTGATTCCCCTGCAGATATCGCTTCACGCCTTTTGGGCAAAGCATGCCGCGGTTAAACGGAAACTCCTCCCAAGGCTCGAATCCGATCACGCGATTGTCGCGGACCTTTAATTGGATTCCGCATTGTTGACCGCAGAAGCAGCAATGGGTTTTGACCAACTTCTCCGC
>JBAUGC010000405.1:0-10993 GCA_049679485.1 Xanthobacteraceae bacterium | reverse complement strand
GGACTAGATGGCGCGGATCGATCCGACCGCGCGCGTCGCCGCTGGGGCGCGCCTGGGAGAAGACGTGGAGATCGGACCGTACTGCATTGTCGGACCTGACGTCACGCTCGGGAGCGGTGTGCGCCTCATCGCCAATGTTCATATTACCGGTGTAACAACCATTGGTGAAGGGACCGTGGTCTATCCGTTCGCTTCGCTCGGAGCGCCGCCGCAATCGGTCCACTATCGCGGCGGCGCCACGCGATTGGTGGTAGGGCCGCGCTGCGAATTGCGTGAAGGCGTCACCATGAATACCGGGACCGAAGATGGCGGTGGAGAAACCCGCATCGGCGAGCGTTGTTTGTTCATGGTTGGGTGCCACGTGGGCCACGATTGTCACATCGGCAACTCGGTAACCTTCGCCAATAACGTTGTGCTCGGCGGGCACGTCAGCGTCGGCGATCACACGTTCCTCGGCGGTCACGCTGCGGTTCATCAGTTCGTCCGCATCGGCGAAGGCGCCATGATGGCGGGGCTATCGGGCGCATCCGGCGACCTCATTCCTTTCGGCTATGCGCTCGGTCAGATCGCCGATCTGGTCGGACTGAACGTCGTCGGGTTGCGGCGGCGGGGCGCGGAGCGCGCGGAGCTGCATCGGCTGCGGCAAGCCTATCGCCAACTCTTCTTGGCTTCAGGCGTATTCTCTGAGCGGCTGAGCTCGGTCGCGCGCGAATTTGCCGGCGATCCGCTGGTGGAAAAAATCACGGCCTTCATTGCGGCCGGCGGAAAGCGGCCCTTGATCCACCCGCCCGCAACACGGCGGTCCGATGAGAATGGAGACGATGCGTCCTGACGCGCCGGGCACCGCGTGGACCGCTTCAGGACCCGAGCCGGTGGCGGTCATCTGCGGCGGCGGCAGTTTTCCCGGCGCGGTCGCCGAGGCGATCGTACGGCACGGCCGCCAGCCGGTGATGTTCGGATTGAGGGGCTGGGCCGACCCCAATGTTGTCGAGCGCTATGCGCATCATTGGATCGCAATCGGGCAAGCCGGCCGGCTGTTCCGTCTGGCTCGCGCCGAGCATTGCCGCGAGGCGTTGTTCATCGGTACTCTGCTGCGGCCGCCGCTCTGGAGCATCCGTCTTGATTGGCAGACAGTTCGGCTGATGCCGCGCGTCGCGCGCTTCTTTCGCGGCGGCGACGACCGGCTCTTGTCTGGGGTCGCGAGCCTGTTTGAAGAGGGCGGAATGCGCATCATCGGCCTTGACGAGGTGGCGCCGGAGATTCTTGTTCCGGAAGGCGTGCTCGGCCGCCATCAACCGACGCCGCGTGACAACGACGATATCGGCTGCGCGCTAAAGGTGCTCGCCGCATTGGGGCCGTTCGATGTGGGCCAGGCGGCTATCGTCGCCGACAACCATGTGCTCGCCGTCGAAGCGGCGGAAGGTACCGACAACATGCTCCTGCGCGTGGCCGAGCTGCGCCGGCAACGCCGGGTGACGACCGCACCGGGCCGGGGCGTGCTGGTGAAGGCGCCCAAGCCGGGGCAGGATCGCCGCTTCGATCTGCCGGCGGTCGGGCGGCAAACCGTCGAGAACGTGGCGCGCGCAGGTCTCGCCGGATTGGCCGTTGCGGCCGGGAACACGATCATTGCCGAAGTACCGGACGTGATCGCAGCCGCCGATCGGGCCAAGATTTTTCTTGTCGGCGTCGGAGAGGGTGCGGGACAATGAATTACGTCCCGCAGTCCAAACCTTTGTCGATCTATATCGTTGCCGCCGAGGAGTCGGGTGACGCGCTGGGCGCGGCCTTGGCAAATACGCTGCGCGCACGTGAAGGCAGAGCGCTCAAGCTCGAAGGCGTCGGCGGGCGAGCCATGGCGGCGGCGGGAATTCGGAGTTCGTTCGCTATCGACGACCTTTCGATCATCGGCTTCACCGCAATCCCACGCCGCCTTCCGACAATTCTACGCCGCATCCGCGAAACCGCAGACGCGGTGATCGCCGCGCGGCCGGATGCTCTCGTCATCATCGACAGCCCGGACTTCACCCACCGGGTGGCGCGTCGGGTGCGGGCCGAAGCGCCGGCGATCCCTATTCTCGATTACGTCTCGCCATCAGTTTGGGCTTGGCGGCCCGGACGCGCACGCGCCATGCGCAGCTATGTCGATTGCGTGTTTGCGATCCTGCCGTTCGAGCCGGCGACGCATGTGCGGCTCGGCGGTCCGCCCTGTATTTATGTGGGCCATCCGCTGATCGAGCGAATCGCCGAACTGCGCCCGAGTGCCGACGAGGCGCGGAGGCGCCGCAGCGAGCCACCATTGGTGTTGGTGCTGCCCGGCAGCCGATCAAGCGAGATCCGCCGGTTGCTTGCGATCTTCGGTGCCGCTATCGCACGCGTTGCCGCACGGGTCGGGCCGATGGAGCTGGTTCTGCCGACCCTCCCGCATCTTGCTTCGGCCGTGCGCCAGGGAGTAGCCAGCTGGTCTGTCACGCCACGTATCGTGTTCGAACAAGAGGAAAAGTGGGCCGCGTTTCGCTCGGCGCGTGCGGCGCTGGCGGCCTCCGGCACGGTGACGCTCGAGCTTGCGATTGCTGGCGTCCCGACCGTTGCCGCTTATCGCGTCCCGCTGATCGAGGAGGTCATCGCGCATCTCGTCGGGCTACGGGCAAGGCTGACGAGCGTAATCCTCGCCAATCTGGTCCTCGGCGAGAACGCCGTTCCGGAATTCCTGCAACGGGATTGCACGCCGCAACTGCTCGCTGATGCGCTCGTTCGGCTTCTATCCGAAACTGCGGAGCGGGCGCGCCAGGTCGAGGCCTTTGGGCGGCTCGACCAGATCATGGCGGTTGATGCTGCGCCGAGCGTCAAGGCCGGCGCGATTGTTGTCGAGGTCGCGCGCCACGGCCGCCGCGATCTTGTCGTCGCTAGCCAACGTTGACCCCCTGCTAACGCGAGCAGCAAATGTTTAAACGCCAGCTACGATTCGCGCGCGCATGACTAAAACGCGAAAATCTTCAGTGCACGCTGCGATTACCGGGGTGCACGGCTATGTGCCACCCGATGTTCTCACCAATGCCCAGCTGGCACGGCTGGTCGATACCAGCGATGAGTGGATCTTCGAACGTACCGGTATCAAGGAACGGCACATCCTCAAAGGCAAGGGATTAGGGACGTCGCATATGGGCACCGAGGCCGTGCTTGGCCTCCTGAAGAAGACCAACACGGCGCCAGGCGATGTCGAGTTGCTGATCTGCGCTACCACAACGCCCGACCTGGTGTTTCCCTCGACCGCCAACCTCATCTGCGACATGGCCGATATTCGCAACATTGGCAGCTTCGACGTGCAGGCCGCGTGCTCAGGCTTTGTCTATGCGCTCAGCATTGCGGCCCAATTCATCGAGACCGGGAAGTATCGCAAGATTGTGGTGGTAGGCGCCGACAAGATGTCGGCAATTATCGACTATACCGATCGCGCGACCTGCGTGCTGTTCGGCGACGGCGCCGGCGCCGTGCTGGTCGAGCCGAACCGCAATTACGGCATCATCGACACGCTGATCTGTTCGGACGGCGCGGGCGTGCAGCACCTGCATCAAAAAGCCGGCGGCAGCCGTATGCCGCCGACGGCGGAAACCGTGGCCAAGCGGCTGCACTATGTGCATCAGGAAGGCGCGGCGGTCTACAAATACGCCGTCGCGCGCATGGCTGAGGTGGCGACTGAGCTGATGCGGCGCAACAAGTTGACCACCGAGATGGTTGATTGGCTGGTACCGCATCAGGCCAACAAGCGCATCATCGAGGCGACCGCCGAGCGCATGGGGCTTTCGGCCGACCACGTGATGGTAACGATCCACAAATTCGGCAACACGACCGCCGCCACGATCCCGCTCTGCCTCTGGGACTATGAGAAGAAGCTCGAGGCCGGTGATCGCCTCATTCTCGCGGCGTTCGGCGGCGGCTTCACTTGGGGTGGTATCTATCTGACATGGGCCTACAACCCGCGCTGAACGCTATTTCCCCTCGCGCGAACCAGGGTAATCCGATCCCAGTCACTCGCCACCCTGAGCTGGCATTGATTCGGCCCAGCAAAGGAGACGCGCGATGGCCATTTATGTCGGAATGGATGTTTTGCTCACGACTACGTCGCTTTGCATTGTTGAAGCGGACGGAAGGCTGATTTGTGAGGGTAAAACCGAGAGTGAACCCTGCCTTTGGTGAAGGCGCTCTTCCGATGGCTGGGACCAGATCACGTTGGTAGGTCTCGAAGCCTGCCCGCTATCGGAGTGGCTGTACGGTGCGCTAGTCGAAAGCGGCTTCAAGACGGTGTGTATCGAGACGCGGCACGCGTAGCGTCTGCGAGTACAGCGTGACCGACCGAAGGGAGAGACCGCCGAGCCAATTCTTCAGGTTTTGGCGAACGCTGCAAATGCGTGCTTGACAGGATACCAACTAGTCGGAATGGTACCGTACCAACCAGTCGGTATGATGTGACATGGCCACTCAAACGCACCACGAATCGAAAACAAAACTCTTGAACGCAGCATCGAATGTGATCCGCGCCAAGGGTTACGCGGCAACAACCGTCGATGACGTTTGCCACGCGGCTGGAGTGACCAAGGGCAGTTTTTTTCATCACTTCAAAAGCAAGGACGATCTGGCGCTGTCTGCCGCTGCTTATTGGGGGGAGATGACGGAAGGCTTTTTTGCTTCCGCCCCGTATCATCAGTCGAAAGACCCGTTGGAGCGGCTGCTCGGCTATGTCGATTTTCGCGCCGAAATTTTACGGGGTGATTTGCCAGACTACACGTGCTTGCTCGGCACGCTGGTTCAGGAAACCTACGCGACGCATCCCGATATCCGCGCCGCTTGCGACAAGGTCTTCTCGACGCACATCGCTATGTTGATGCGCGACATTGAAGCGGCAAAGCAGCTCTACGCGCTGGATGCGCCGTGGAGCGCGGCAACCGTTGGCTATTTTATCCAATCGGTTTTGCAGGGCGCGTTCATCTTCGCTAAGGCGAAGCAAAGCCCCGAGGTCGTACGCGAGAGTCTCGCGCATTTGCGGCGCTACCTTGGCACTCTGTTTGTTTCGTCACGCCGCACCCACCGTCAGGAGAGACGATCATGACAACCGCTACCGTGCTTGAGCGCTCCATGACATACGCGTCCGGTGAGCATATGAAAATCTACTGGATCAAGGCACAAGCGCCGCGGCGCGTGCTGGCGCTGGTGAAGTATCTCGGCCTGGAGGCGGAGTTCGTCGAGGTCGAGATGATGGCAGGAGGGTTCAAGAAGCCGAACTATGTCGCTCTCAATCCTAACATGAAAGCGCCGACGCTGGTCGACGGCGACCTCGTGCTCTGGGAGTCCTCGGCCATCATGGCCCATCTGTGCATCAAGGCGGGTTCCAACATGTGGCCAGCCAACACTCCCGCCGAGCAGGTCGAGGTTCTGCGCTGGCTGTCTTGGAACGATAATCACTGGTCGGTTGCTGTCGCTCCGTTCTATTTCGAGCACATCGTCAAGGCGACATTCGGAATCGGGCCTCCCGACCGCGACGCCCTGAAGCCAAAGGTCGGAGACCTGTTGAAATACGCGAAGGTGCTCGATGGGCATCTGGCCGGTCGCACATATGTAGCCTGTGGCCGGCTCACGATCGCTGATTTCCAGTTGGCATCAATGGCGACTGACTGGCGCGTATCGGAAATGCCGCTGGCGGAGTTTCCAAATATTTTGGGTTGGCTTGACGAGCTAATGCGCGTTCCAGCTTGGGCATACCCGTGGCCTTCCGATGTTCGATGAGGACAGGTTGGTGAGCGAGCCGGATCAGCCTATTGGGCCACGCGGACGGCTGGCGTGCCGACCGCGTGGCCTTGTTTCCAAAACCGATTGAGGAAGCGAACAAAAGATTCGTTCTTGACTGGAGAGGTCGGATACAGAAGGGATGAAGAAACCTACCTGAACCGGCTATACTGGCGTTTCTGGAGGAACGCCGATGCACGACACGACAGCCGTTGCGGCCGAGCAAGAAAAGCGGATTGCCACGTACAGCCGAAATCCGAACTATGCCGGGCTGCACCGGCATTACCCCACCACTGATTATCTGCGCCGCCGTGCCCGCCATCACATTCCTCATTTCGCCTTCGAGTATTCGGATGGCGGCTCGGGCAAGGACGATGCAGGGATCAGGCGAAATTGGGCGGCGCTTGATGCTGTCGAACTGGTGCCTCGTTATGGCGTCATGCCGACGCTGCCGCCGTGCGAGGTCGAACTGTTCGGCCGCCGCTATTCAGCGCCGACCGGCGTGCCGCCGATGGGCGGGCCTTCGATCATTTGGCCCGGCGGCGATAAACATCTGGCTCGCGCCGCGCAGCGTGCCGGCGTGCCGTACATGCTCAGTACTGCAGGCGGCGCCACGATCGAGGAGATTGCTGCCATCGCGCCGGACGTTTTCTGGTTCCAGCTTTATCGCTTGGCCAATAACGACCACGCGATCGGGCTTGACCTGGTGCGGCGCGCCGAAGCCGCCGGTTGCCATACTTTGGTGCTGACGCTCGACGTCCCGGTCCGCACAACACGCCCGCGTGAAGTGGCGACCGGCATTGCCGGCGCCTTCAATCTCGATCTGCGGATCATGATGCAGATCGCGCGCGCTCCCGGCTGGGCCATGGCGCTCCGGAAGCACGGCGTCCCGCGGTTTGCCAATTTGCGCTCCTACGTCGGCGAGAATGCGCCGCTTAACGAGGTCATCGCTTTCGCCCTGCGCGAACAGCGCGGCGCGTTTACGTGGGACGAAGTGCGCAAGTACCGCGACCGCTGGAAAGGGACTCTGATCGTCAAAGGAATTTTGCATCCACAGGACGCCGAGAAAGCCGTATCGCTTGGCGTTGACGGCCTCATTGTCTCGAACCACGGCGGACGCCAGGTTGAGGTTCTGCCGGCGGCGATCGACGTGCTTCCGGCAATCGTGCGGCAGGTCGGTGCGCGCGCGACAGTGATGATGGATTCCGGCGTGCGCAGCGGCAGTGACGTGGTGCGGGCCTATGCGCTCGGGGCCGCGGCAGCGTTCGCCGGCAAGGCTTTTCTGTGGGGCCTTGGCGCGCTTGGGACTGAGGGGCCTGGCTACGTCATCGACCTTCTGATCGACGAGATCCAGGCCGCGCTTGGACAGCTCGGTGCACGCACCCTGGATGAGCTGCGCACGGTAACCGTCCGGCATCCCGGCGCGCTGCAGTTCTAAAAACCGGGAGAGCGCCCGACGCCCCAGCACCTTAACGTCGAGGCCAGATTGTCATCTGCGTCGTAGCGGCTTGACCTGAGCTATTCGCACGACTGCGATTTGCTTTGGCGTCGCCGCGGAAGATCGCCCAGTGAGGCAGACGCCCTAGTCCTACTTCGTTCCGCGGGCTAGAAGAAAAGCCCTACGACGGACTACGTCATGGCAATCTTGGCCGACGCGACCATCGAAGTGACCGACGACCGGCTTGCGGCTCGCAATGCGGTTGTGCTGGCGGCCGCGCAGGCGCTTGCCGGCGGTAATACCACCGTGATCGTGGCGACCGGCGGAATTGTCGGGTCGATGCTGGCGCCTGATCCGGCGCTGGCGACGCTGCCGATCAGCGTCATGGCTGTGGGCATGTGGATCGGTACGCTGCCGGTCGGGATGCTTGCCAAAGCCTTCGGCCGCCGCTTTGCTTTGCAAGTCGGATCGGTCTTGGGCGCGGCATCCGGCGTGCTCTCGTGCATCGCCGTGCTGTCAGGATCGTTCGGTCTGCTGCTCGCCGGCACGTTGTGCGGCGGCCTCTACGCGGCGGCGCATCAATCCTATCGCTTTGCCGCCGCCGATACCGCAAGCGCGCAGTTCCGCGCCAAGGCGGTGGCGTGGGTCCTTGCCGGCGGCATCTGCGCCGCTGTAATCGGCCCGCAGCTTGTGATCCTGACCAAAGACCTGTGGCCGCCGTATTTGTTTGCCGGGACGTTTTTGGCGCAATCGGCCTGCGCGATTATCGCGGCGGCGGTGCTGACGCTGCTCAGGTTGCCGTCGGCCCCCACTGCCGTTCGCAGTTTTGCCGACGGGCGCCCGCTGATCGAGATCGTGCGCGAGCCGCGATTTATGGTTGCCGTCGGCTGCGGCGTTGCCAGCTTTGGCGCGATGAACCTGATGATGACCGCGGCGCCGCTCGCCATGGTGATGTGCAATCATTCGGTTGGCGAAGCGGCGCTCGCCATCCAATGGCACGTGATCGGCATGTATGCGCCGAGCTTTTTCACCGGTGCGCTGATTACGCGGTTCGGCGTGCGGGCAATGATCGCAAGCGGCCTGTTGTTGCTCGCTGCCGCAGCTTCGGTCGGTTCGCTCGGCATCGAATTGTGGAATTTCTGGATCGCGCTGGCGCTCCTTGGCATCGGCTGGAACTTTGCCTTCATCGGCGCCACCACTTTGGTCACCGAGTGTCACGGCCCGCGCGAACGCAACAAAGTGCAGGCGTTCAACGACTTTCTGGTGTTCGGCGCGACCGCGATCGGCTCGCTGTCCTCGGGCGCGCTGCTGACCCTCTACGGCTGGTCGGCGGTCAACGATGTGGTGTTCCCCGTCGCCATTGTCGCCGCCGCGCTGCTCGCATGGGGGACGCTCGTGCGCCGGCCTCAGACGGTGTAAAAGCAAACCAGCTTTGAGGTTCGCGATGGAGGCTAATCCAATGGACGATCAGACCGCGCAGCTCGATTCGGTCAGCGACGAAACCGCATTGCGCGGCCGGTACGAGCCGCCGATGGAACTTGCAGTTCTCAAACAGCTCAATCATCTCGATGCTCATTGCCGTAACTTTCTCGCCCATTCGCCGTTTGCAGTGATCGGTTCGACGCGGCCGGGCAGCGGCACCGATGTGAGCCCGCGCGGCGATGCTCCAGGTTTTGCCCGGGTGTTGGACGACAACACCATCGCCATTCCTGACCGGCCCGGGAATAATCGGCTCGATACGATGTCGAACATCGTGGCCGACGCTGAGGTCGGGCTGTTGTTCTTTATTCCCGGCATTGACGAAACGCTGCGCATCAACGGCACGGCTCGGCTGTCGCACGATCCGAAGCTTCTCGCCGCGGCGGCGGTTAACGGACGTGAGCCCCGGCTGGTGATCCTGGTCACCGTGCGTGAGGCGTTTCTGCATTGCGGCAAGGCGCTCAAGCGATCCAAGCTCTGGCACGGCGATTATCGCGTCGAGAAGCAGTCGTTTCCCTCGCTGGGGCGGATTATCGTCGAACAGACCAAGACGCCTCGACTGTCCGTCGAGGAGGCCGACGCTGTCGTCGAGGATGGCTACCGCAATAAGCTCTACTGATGAGGGCTCGAGCGCAGGCCTACCGGGCATCACGCAGGCTATCAGATTGTCAAAAATTTTGCCATGAAACCAATGGCTTACGCCGCATCGTTAAAGCAGCGTTTTTGCTTGGATCGGCCGTTTGTTTCTGCCTGGAATTGGTGCGCTTGGCGACACCAGATGCGGCATGATCTTTTCGGAAAACGGCTTCCACTTTTGCGGATCATGCTCTAGAGCATCGCGCGAGGCATTTTCCTTTCGGGCCGGGCTTTAACGCTGGCTCCCACTAACCGGGGACCTTCCATGACGACTTTGTGGCTCATCGTTCTGTGCGGCGTCCTTGCGCTCGTCTACGCCATATGGGCCACATTTTCGGTGATGCGGGCTGACCCCGGCAACGAAAAGATGCAGGAGATCGCTGCTGCGATACGCGAGGGCGCGCAAGCCTATCTGCGGCGGCAATACACCACGATCGCGATCGTCGGAATCGTGATCTTTCTAATTGTCGGATATTTCCTCGGCTGGCTGGTCGCCGTCGGCTTTGCCGTGGGCGCTATCCTCTCCGGCGCCGCGGGCTTCATCGGCATGAACGTGTCGGTGCGCGCCAACGTGCGCACCGCGCAGGCCGCCATCGGCTCGCTTGCCGGCGGGCTTGAGCTTGCGTTCCGCGCCGGCGCGATCACCGGTCTTCTTGTTGCCGGGTTGGCTTTGCTTGGCGTCACGCTTTATTTCGGCTTTCTCATCGGCACGCTGCATCTGGCGCCGAACGACCGCACCGTCGTCGATTCCATGGTGGCGCTCGGCTTCGGCGCCTCGCTGATTTCCATCTTCGCCCGCTTGGGCGGCGGCATCTTCACCAAAGGCGCCGATGTCGGCGGCGATCTCGTCGGCAAGGTCGAGGCCGGCATCCCGGAAGACGATCCACGCAATCCCGCCACCATCGCCGACAATGTCGGCGACAATGTCGGCGACTGCGCCGGAATGGCCGCCGACCTGTTCGAGACCTATGCGGTGACCACGGTCGCGACCATGATTCTTGCCGCGATCTTTTTCGGCGCAGTCTCGACCGAGATGGTGACGCGGATGATGACGTATCCGCTCGCCATCGGTGGCATCTGCATCATCGCTTCGATCATCGGCACATTCTTCGTGCGGCTTGGCGCCAGTCAGTCGATCATGGGTGCGCTGTACAAGGGCATGATCGCGACCGCGATCCTGTCGCTTATCGGCATTGCCGGCGTGACGCACTATCTGATCGGCTTTGGTCCCCTTGCGGGCGTGAGTTATTCGGGCGCTGAACTTTTCTATTGCGGCATCACCGGCCTCGTCGTGACGGCGCTGATCATCGTGATCACCGAGTACTACACCGGCACCAATTATCGGCCGGTGCACTCGATCGCGCAGGCCTCCGTGACCGGGCACGGCACCAATGTCATCCAAGGTCTCGCCGTGTCGATGGAAGCGACCGCGCTGCCGGCGCTGGTCATCATCGCGGGCATTCTGGTCAGCTTTAATATTGCCGGCCTGTTCGGCATCGCCATCGCGGTGACGACGATGCTCGCGCTCGCCGGCATCGTCGTTGCGCTCGACGCCTTCGGCCCGGTCACCGACAATGCCGGCGGCATCGCCGAAATGGCTGGTCTGCCGAAAGAAGTGCGCAAATCGACCGACGCGCTCGACGCCGTCGGCAACACCACCAA
>JBAUGC010000404.1:0-2924 GCA_049679485.1 Xanthobacteraceae bacterium | reverse complement strand
CAGTCGACACCATGTGCACCAGCTCGGCTTCGTCGGCAGCGGCCATGAGGACAAAATTCGGTAGGCAGCCGAGATAGGCGATATCGAACGAACCGGCATGGGTCGGCCCGTCGGCGCCGACGAGGCCGGCGCGATCCATGGCGAAGCGTACCGGTAATTTCTGAATGGCCACGTCGTGAACGACCTGGTCATAAGCGCGCTGCAGGAATGTCGAGTAAATCGTCGCGAACGGCTTGAACCCTTCGGTCGCCAGTCCGGCAGCGAAGGTTATACCATGCTGCTCGGCGATGCCGACGTCGAACGTGCGCTTCGGAAATTCCTTCTGAAACAGATCTACGCCGGTGCCGGACGGCATCGCCGCGGTGATGGCAACAATCTTGTCGTCCTTGCGCGCTTCCTTGATCAGGCTTTCACCAAAGACCTTTTGATAGGCCGGTGCGGTGGGTTTGGATTTCACCTGTGTGCCAGTGGCGACGTCGAACTTGACGACGCCGTGATATTTGTCCGCGGATTTCTCCGCCGGCGCATAGCCTTTGCCCTTCTGGGTCACGACGTGAACGAGGAACGGTCCGTTGCCGGCGTCGCGCACATTTTTGAGCACCGGCAGGAGATGATCGATATTGTGGCCGTCGATCGGACCGACATAGAAAAACCCGAGCTCATCGAACAACGTACCGCCGGTGACAAGGCCGCGGGCGTATTCTTCAACCGCCATGGCGCGCTTCGCCAGCACTCGTGACGGCATACGCTTGGCGATCTGGCGCAGGATGTTCCGCATGCTGCGGTAAGTGCGTCCGGAGACGCGCCGCGCGAGATAGGCCGAAAGCGCGCCAACCGGCGGCGCAATCGACATGTCATTATCGTTGAGTACCACAATGAGGCGGGAGTTCATGGCGCCGGCGTTGTTCATCGCCTCGTAAGCCATGCCGGCCGACATCGCGCCGTCGCCGATGACGGCGATAACGTTGTTGTGCTTGTTTTCCAGATCGCGCGCCACGGCCATGCCGAGCGCTGCAGAGATCGAGGTCGAGGAATGCGCGGCACCGAACGGATCGTATTCGCTCTCGGCGCGCTTGGTGAAGCCGGAAAGCCCGCCGCCTTGACGAAGTGTGCGAATGCGGTCGCGACGGCCGGTCAGAATCTTGTGCGGGTAAGCCTGGTGGCCAACGTCCCAGATAAGCCGGTCGGCCGGTGTATCGAATACATAATGGAGCGCGACCGTCAGCTCGATGACGCCAAGCCCGGCGCCGAGGTGACCGCCCGTGACCGCAACCGCGTCGATCGTTTCTTGCCGCAATTCGTCGGCAAGCTGGCGCAACTGGCGCTCTTCGAGTCGCCGAAGATCACTGGGAGTTTTGACAAGATCAAGCAACGGAGTCTTGGAAGAGACGGTCACGCGAATGCTCCTTCTTATAGCCTAATTGGCCTTGGACAGGCCTAAACGGCAATTTTTTGGGTCAGCCCCACCGGTAGCGACACAGGTCGCACAAACCTTCAGTATTTACACTATTTCCGGCGGGCAACGCAATTTTGCGGCGCTGTTTCCCGGAAACCGGCCAAGGACTCCCACGTTATATCGCAACGACTTATGTTGGGCTGGGTTGCATACTTTGCTATGGCCCAGATGCCACAGGGGGAGTTTTTTTGATGTCGTGGTTGCGGTCGCCGCGCTCTCGCAACCGAGCCGTAACCGGCTCGAAACCCCGCAAAAGCACGAGTTGACGCTCCGTGGCTCTCGAAATTTATCGCAAAAAGCGACAATTCGGCGTGACGCCGGAACCGCGGGGCCGCAAGGGTCCGACCGGTGGGCGCCGTTACGTCATTCAGAAACATGCGGCGCGGCGCCTGCACTACGATCTTCGCCTCGAGCTCGACGGCGTGATGAAGAGCTGGGCGGTAACACGCGGACCGAGCCTCAATCCGGACGATAAACGCCTCGCGGTTCACGTCGAGGACCACCCCGTCGAATACAACGCCTTCGAGGGCACGATTCCGGAAGGCGAATACGGCGGCGGTACCGTCATGATCTGGGATCGCGGGACGTGGACCCCGGAGGGCGATCCGCATCGGGGCTACGCCAAGGGTCATCTGGTTTTCGATCTGAACGGCGAGAAATTACATGGCCGCTGGCATCTGGTGCGGATGCGCGGTCGCGCCAACGACCGCCACGACAATTGGCTGCTGATCAAAGGCAAAGACGAGGAAGCCCGCGGGCCGCGCGACAAGGATATTCTGGAAGAAAAATCGCGCTCAGTGACGACCGGCCGATCAATCGCGGAGATTGCCTCGGGGAAGGGCGGCAAGAAGGAGGTCTGGCACTCAGATCGTACGGACTCCGGCAAATCGGAAAGCAAGACTTCGTTTAAGCAGCGGATCAGAAACATCGCGGCAACGCCGGCCGCGAGACCACGAACCAAGGCAGCGAAGAGTTCGCGGCAGGTCGCGGAAAAAAAGAGTGAGAAACCGCGAGGTCCCGACGCGGCCAGATCGAAACTACCCGCGTTCGTGCCGTTCAGCCTCGCCACGCTCTATGACCAACCGCCAAGCGGATCGGATTGGCTGCATGAGATCAAGTTGGACGGGTATCGAATGCAGGCGCGGCTCGATCACGGCAGTGTGCGATTGTTGACGCGCAAGCAGCAAGACTGGACGCACCGATTTAAGCTGGTCGCCGAAGCGGTCGCCGCGCTACCCGCGGAGACCGCGCTTCTTGACGGCGAAATCGTCGTGGAAGATGAGAAAGGCGTCAGCAGCTTCTCTTTGCTGCAGACCGATCTGAAGGAAGGCCATGATCGGTTCGTCTATTACGTATTCGACCTTTTGCATCTTGACGGCCATGATCTGACTGGCGCGCCGCTGGTCGAGCGTAAGGCGGCGCTGGCGAAATTGCTCAAGGGCAGCAGCAAGACGGGTGTGATCCGCTA
>JBAUGC010000403.1:0-5441 GCA_049679485.1 Xanthobacteraceae bacterium | reverse complement strand
TCCTTGCCGTTGATCCGGTTTTCTTTGGTGAAGGTGCTTCCTTCGCTTCAGCGAAGGAAGCGGCCGCGGGTTTGATCCCCTTTATCGAGCGCGAGTTGGCTCAAGGCGTGCGGCTGCATGCCATCACCCGGCATCTCCACGGATTGTTCCACGCTGTGCCCGGCGCTCGCGCTTTCCGCCGTCGACTCGCCGGCGCGGCTGGCGCCTCCGGCGCGGGGGCAGAACTTTTTGTCGCGGCACTCGGCTTGGTCGTGGACCATGACCACGAATTGGCGCACATCGCGGCCTGAAAACATCGCGTAAGTGCGCAGCATATGTTCCTTGGCGTCGGTTTACATGAGCTTCTTTGGCTGGCGGCCGTTATCGTCGTCGGCGGCGTAGTCACCGGACTGCTCGCCGGCACCTTTGGTGTTGGCGGCGGCTCGGTCATCGTACCGGTGCTGTTCGAAGTGTTTCGCGTGCTCGGGGTCTCCGAAGGTGTGCGGATGCAGCTTTGCGTCGGTACTTCGATCGCGATCATCGTGCCGACGGCATTGCGTTCTTACCGAACGCACCGCGCCAAAGGGTTAGTGATTCCGGGCGTCATTCGGCTGTGGACGATCCCCGCTGTTATTGGCGTAGCGTGCGGGGCGTTGGTGGCCGCCTTCGCGCCGGCTGGCGTATTCACCGTTTCCTTCGTGATCATCGCAAGCTTCATCGCCGCCAAGCTCCTGTTTGCCGGCGATCGTTGGAACCTCGGCACCGATCTTCCCGGTCCAGCGCTCATGGTGTTTTACGGGTTTGGCGTCGGGCTCGGCGGATCGCTGATGGGTGTGAGCGGCGGAGCGCTGTCCACCATCGTGCTCACGGTTTATGGCAAACCGATCCACAATGCGGTGGCGACCTCGGCAGGCATCGGCGTGCCGATCACCATAGCCGGCGCTGTCGGCTTTATGCTTGCCGGCCTGCCGCACCAGGCGTTACTGCCGCCGTTGTCGATCGGCTTCGTGTCCCTGCTCGGCTTGGTCCTAATGGCACCGGTGTCGAGCTTCGTCGCGCCGTACGGCGCGCGGCTTGCGCATCGGCTGTCGCGGCGAACGCTCGAGATTGCGTTCGGCTGCTTTCTGCTTTTGGTCTCGCTGCGCTTTCTTGTCAGCCTGTTGTGATGCTGGCGGGTCCGGTTACGGATAGCCGTGCAGCAACAATCGGTCGCCGCGCACTTCCCAGCTCTGCAGCCGGTTGAGAAAGCTCATGCCGAGGAGGCTGGTTTTAAGCTGCCCGGGCTGGGTCACCAAAGCCGCCACCGAATGCTCGACCAGGCCGCCGATCGCGATCCGGTCGAGCGTAACCGGAGCCGCGCGCGTACGGCCGTTGGCGGTTTCGATGTTCGTCGTATAGGCGAGCACTTCCAGCGGCAACCCGGCGGCCTTGGCGTCCTCACGTGTGAGCACCACGGAACTGGCGCCGGTATCGAGCACCATGGCGACGCGCGCGCCGTTGATCTGGGCGGTTACGTCGAAGTCGCCGTTCACCGTCCGCGCAACCTCAACTGTGCGTCCCCGGGTGATGACGTGGCCCGGTACGAGTTCGGCCAGCACGCGGTCGCCGACATCGCGCAGCTCGAAACGATACGAGTAACCGACGACCAGAATGAGCGCGAGCACGACCCAAAGGAGCGCAGCCGTAAGCGCCAGCGCGAGACGTTCGCGGAACAGGAACAGCGCGCCGGCGCCGATGAACACCAGGAGCGCGATCTTGTAGGCGAGCGAGGCGAATTGCCCGCTCGATAGCGGGCCGACCGTGCCTTCGCTGTGGCGGACGATCAGGACCAGAACGGCAATCAGGAGGCCGGCGAGGAGAATCCATGACAGGCGCTGGCGCACAGATGCTGTCCCTCTTGCCACCGTCTTTCGCTGCACTTTAGGAGATTTCAGTTCGCCGCGGTAACGTTTTAGTTGAGCACGGTCTTGTTGGAAGACCGGCGATCGCTTTTCCGGGTCATGCTCAAGTCCCAAACAACGCGCGGCGGGCGCGGTTGGTCGATTCGTCGGCCGACGACGAGAACGACGCGGACGACATGTCGGCGTGCGGCGCGATTGGCGGCGCGCCATCGGGCATCGGCGCTAACGCCGCCATGACCCGCTCCGGTGGGAACGTCACAACCACTTCGGTGCCGATGCGCAGCTTGGATTTGAGCGTGAACGTGCCGCCGTGCAGGTCGATGAGATTCTTGGCGATCGGCAAACCGAGGCCGGCGCCTTGCTCGGCCGATTTGATCGAGTTCGAGCCCTGGCCGAACGAGGCGAGCACAACCGGGATTTCCTCTTCCGGAATGCCCGGCCCGGTATCCTTGACGCTCATGTATTGCCCCCCCGACGCGGTCCAACCGACCTTGAGCCAGATCTCGCCGCCCTGCGGCGTGAACTTGATCGCGTTAGAGAGCAGATTGAGGCAGATCTGCCGCACCGCGCGCTCGTCCGCCCAAAGCCGCGGCATGTCGGGCTCGAACAATTCGTGGATGGTGATGCCGCGGTTCCCGGCCCGCAGCTTGAGGAGATGGTGGCAATCCTCCACCACGCGATGCAGCGACACCGCCTCCTCGTTGAGTTCGTAGCGGCCAGCCTCGATCCGCGACAGATCGAGGATTTCGTTGATGAGATTGAGCAGATGCACGCCGGAACTGTGAATGTCGCCGGCGTAGTCTTTATACATGGGTACCGCGTGCGCGCCGAAAATTTCGCCCTGCATCACTTACGAAAAGCCGAGGATGGCGTTGAGCGGCGTGCGCAGCTCGTGACTCATTTGCGCGAGGAAGCGCGATTTGGCGATGTTGGCGGCTTCCGCGCGGCGGCGCGCCTCGTCGGAAATTGATTTCGACTGTTCAAGCTCGCCGATCAATGCATCCTTCTCGGCGCGCGCTTCGAGCGTTGCCAGCGTCGTCGAGTACAGCCGGTAGGCGAGCAGCGAAAAGTAGCCCTCGGCGGTTAGCGCCATCGCCGCCAGAATATAATCGTTCAGGGTGCCCTTGAGCACGAAGTCGAGCGCGATCGCAATCGTAACCGGCAAAGTCAGCGCCAGCACCGCGACTGGCAGGCTCGATGCCAGCATGCTCGATATCGCCACCACCAGGAGCATGACGAACAGCATGAACATACCGGATTGTTCGTCGACGCCGAGCGGATGGATGAGGATGAAGGTCCACGCCATGCCGAAGAACAGATCGAGCGTGATAAAGCGCAGCCGCCAGGAGCGGAGATTGGCGGTACTCGGCGTCTCGTCGAGAAACTGCCGGCAGGTGCGAATGATGACGAGATGGATGAGCAGTGCCCCGGCGGTCCAGGTCCCGGAGGTGAGCGCTTGCGTCCACAAGCTGGACAGGAGCCCGATGGTGACAATGAGCGGGAGGATCACCAACGAACCGGAAAGCCGGTTCTGGGCAAACAGACGCAGCAATTCGTAGTCGAATACCGGCCGCGTGCCGCTGGTCGAGGTCAGCCGATCACGGGCTTCACGCACATGCTGAGTGGCAAGACGCCGCTTCGTCGACGGGGCGGCGCCGAGCGCCGATCCCTCGTGCGTTTCGCTGGTCGAGCTTGGCATTACTGTCCGCGGCTGGCGATAATTTGCGTCAAAAGTCGCCCAAATTCCTTAAGACCAGGCTTAAGTCCGGCGTCGGATGCGGGTTAATCGCACGGAAGCTGTGAGGTTTTCCGACGGCTCCGGCGGCGGATTTTTGGCGCGCTGGCGGCTAGTTCAGGGCCGCGATAAGGTCATCCCCGCAACGGGATAAGGGCCTATCGCATGAAACTCTATGATGGCGGCCGTGCCGCCAACCCGCGCCGGGTGCGCATCTTCCTCGCCGAAAAGGGCATTAACGTTCCGATGGAGCAGGTCGACATCGGCACGCTCCAGCACCGCGGCGACGCCTATACCGCGATCAACCCGATGCAGCGGCTGCCGGCGCTCGTCCTCGACGACGGCACGGTGATCGCCGAATCGATCGCCATCTGCCGCTATTTCGACGCGCTGCATCCCGATCCGCCGCTGTTCGGCCGCGGCGCGCTAGAGAGCGCGCTGGTCGAGATGTGGAACCGCCGCGCCGAATTCAATCTGTTCGGCCCGGTCACGACGGTGTTTCAGCATCTGCATCCATACATGAAGCCGCTGGTCGACCCGCAGGTGCCGGAATGGGGCGAGGCCAACAAGCCGCGCATCTTCTCGTTCTTGCAATTCCTCGACGGCGAGCTGAAGAGCCGGCCCTTCATCGCCGGCGATAATTACACCGTCGCCGACATCACCGCGCAGGTCGCGGTCGATTTCATGAAGGTCTCGAAACTTAAAGTGCCGGACGAACTCGCCAACGTGAAGCGCTGGCACGCGGGCGTCTCCGCCCGCCCGAGCGCGGCCGCGTAACGGCGTTTGCAACGAGTCCCGTGAAGCAAAGGTGAAATGCGAGGCGTTACCGTCACTCCAAACGAGAGTAACTGCGACGGTGAAGCAACGGCACGTGGTGGTCGCCGAGGGCAAGGAGTTTATGCGCGAAAATCGGCTTCAAAAAATACTTCTACAGGTCGCTGGGTCACACGGATGCGTGCGCGCTGACACGCTGGCTGCCACCCGATTGCCATAATAACCGTAACACGCTGTTCCCGATGAATTGCTTTGTCGCGACGGTCTTGGCTTGTTACGCTTTTGCCGCCGAATTGGATCGTTAGTCGCCCTGTCGGCGGCAGGGTACCTGGCGTGTGACGCAACAAAAATCGATGCGGATGCCGGGCGTCTATTCGCTCGTGATATTGCGTCGATATAGGGAGCAGTCATGGGCAGTTCTGACCCGCGGGGCGCAGAGCCTCAACAAATCGTCTTTATCGATGCGAACGTTCCCGACCGCCGCGAACTGCTCCGCGGTCTCGCCCCGGGTGTGGAAGCCTTCGTTCTCGATCCGCACCGCGACGGCTTGCGGCAGATCGCCGCCATCCTGGCAAGGCATCATCTGACGGACCTGTCATCGATCTCCATCGTCGGCCATGGATCGTCGGGCGTAATCGATGTTGGCGGGACGGCGCTCGATGGCGCCGATCTGTCGACCTATACGGCGGAACTCGCCAAGATCGGCGCCGCGCTGGCGCCGAGCGGCGATCTGCAGCTCTACGCCTGCGACGTGGGGCAGGGCGCTGCTGGCGATGCGTTCCTGCAACAATTGTCGCAGGCGACCGGCGGGGCGAACATCGCTGCGGCCTCCCACCTCGTCGGCTCCGCCGCGGAAGGCGGGAGCTGGGACCTCAATGTCGATGTCGGCACGGCCGATGTCGCGAGCCCGTTTACGGCAGCGGCGGTTTCGGCCTACCCGGATGTGATGAGCCTCACCAATAACCAGATCGTTTTCACCACGTGGAATGGTACCACCGGGCCTGAAGGCGCCGGCAACAGGGTCGAGCAATTCGGCGTCAGCGGCTCGTCGG